>NZ_JBJPHS010000012.1:0-107700 GCF_052939495.1 Phormidesmis sp. 146-12
TATCCTGTGCTTGTATTGTCGTCAGGGCAATTCAAGTTTTCGGATAGGCACTAAGCAATGCTGCACTTATCCTGTGCTTGTATTGTCGTCAGGGCAATTCAAGTTTTCGGATAGGCACTAAGCCTCGCCTCTTTAACCGCTTAGGCAACACAGTGCTGTCCACGGCTGCTGATCTTCAGGCAGAGCTAATTACTCCAGACGTACTAGAACAAGGTTTACGGGCGGCTGCCCCAACTCTACGCCAGCAAGCCGCCTTAACTGTGCAAGAAGAACGAGTTCGCACTTTATTATTGCAACGGGGCAGCCTTTCCGATGAGACGATCACGCTCGAAGACCTCGAACAGCTAGGCTTACGAAGCTTTAGTGACATCCTTCCCTTTTTAGAAAGACTGGAAGAAGCCGATCTCGCCCATCAGTTGAATCAGGAAGATGTCAAGGCATTTGCGCCGATTCCATTGCCCCCTAGTGACGATGAGTCGCCTCCAAGCGGACAAAGTTCATCCTAAAGCCATAGAAACGCCGATCGGGATTAGTCGCTAAACTTCAACTAACCCTTACCGCTTGTCCCCATGCTTGAAACTTGGCAGCACGATCGCATCTTCACCAACGGCATTCATCTGCACTATGTCACTCAAGGCAACGGCCCGCTGATGCTCTTTCTGCATGGCTTTCCTGAATTTTGGTACTCTTGGCGCAAGCAGATCCCCGAATTCTCTCAAGATTACAAGGTCGTCGCTCCAGACTTGAGAGGCTACAACGAGAGTGACAAGCCACCAGAGTTAGCCGCTTATGCTATGTCTGAACTCGTCGCCGATGTGAAAGGAATCATTGAAGGGCTAGGATACGATCACTGCATTCTCATTGGACACGACTGGGGCGGCGCGATCGCCTGGAATTTTGCGTACGCTCATCCCACAATGGTCGAAAAGCTGATCATTCTCAATCTGCCTCACCCCGCTAAATTTGCCCAGGGACTCAAAACGCCCCAACAGCTTCTTCGCAGCGCCTACATTTTCTTTTTTCAGATTCCCGTATTGCCAGAGGTGCTGATTCAGTTAGGAGATTATCAAGCGATCGCCAGCGTACTTCCGGCAATGTCGGTGAACAAAAATGCCTTTGCTGCGGAAGACATTGAGGCGTACAAAGATGCGTTTGCCAAACGGGGCACCTTGACTTCGGCCCTCAATTACTATCGCAACTCATTTCGGCAAGGGTTGACCCGCGAGGATTGGCGGACTTTGGAAGTCCCAACGCTGATGATTTGGGGCGAAGACGACACCGCTTTGGGCAAAGAATTGACCTATGGCACTGATAAATATGTGCGTGACTTTCAGATTAAATACATTCCCAATTGTGGGCACTGGGTACAACAAGAAAAACCGCAGCTTGTGAATGATTATATTCGTGAGTTTATTAGCGGTTAGCCTCGACTAAACAGACATTTCAAAGCAGTAAAAATGGGTAGCGGATTTCGTTAAAAATCACCCACTACCCACAACAATTTGCGCTGATCTACCTATTCACAGACTGTTTCATCGACTCTTCGTTATGGAGCCAAAACTAGCGATCGCGCTTCACCTTCCTCAATTGCCGAACCCTCAAGAATCTCAAACACTCGCTCCATTCCGGTCAGTTCTAACAACATTTTGACCTGCTCATTGACTCCGGTGAGAAACAGATTTTTTTGAGCCGATCGTACCCGTTTGAACGCCATAACCAGCGCCATCAGCCCAGTGCTGCTCATAAATTTGACTTCTGAGAAATCAACCAGCAAAACATTGGCTTCAGACTGAACTGCCCCATCAATCTGCTGGTGAAACTGGGCGATCGAGGCATCATCGAGGGATTGAGGAAAATTGATAGTTTTTGTTGAGAAGTCCATATACCTTTACCTAACGACAAAGCTAACTATTGAATGAAGCAAGTCTACTACTGGTAGATCAAGAGCACGTTAAGCGCTGCGAGTACAGGCAGAAAATGTTATTCGTATCTTTGCAGGTTCATTCAAAAAAGATTGATAGCTAGTTAACAAAATCGATCGTAGAAATGAAATTTGGAATGAATTGGCTGGCTAAATACGCTTGCATACGCAGATTATTCTGAATCGCCTCAATACTCATCTGCCGCAGGAAGGAACCCCCCGTCAAATAGATGCCATTTAGCATAGAGTGATTGAGGCACTTTCTAATGCTTTGTAGATCACCCTTAATTCACCTCAAACTTAACCCCTAGTTTTTATGAATCGAGCTTTATTGTTAGTCAATCGTCACGCTCGCAAAGGACAACAGCAGCTAGAAGCGGCGATCGCTCAGTTGCAGGCGTTAGGATTGGTGCTGATCGAAGAACCGACTGATCACCCTGACCATCTACCCGACGTGATTCGGCAATATCGCGATCGCGTGGATTTGGTGATCGTAGGGGGCGGAGATGGCACTCTGAATGCAGCCGTCCAGGGGTTAGTCGAGACTCCGCTGCCGTTGGGAATCTTGCCGCTGGGCACCGCAAACGATCTCGCCCGGACGTTAGGAATTCCGGCAACGCTACCCGAAGCCTGTCAAATTATCGCCAGGGGCAAGGTACAAAAAATTGATTTGGGCTGGGTGAATGGGCGATATTTCTTTAACGTGGCCAGTCTGGGGTTGAGTGTGCAGATTACTCGCAAGCTGACCAAGGAGGCAAAAAAGCGTTGGGGAGTTCTAGCCTACGCAGCGACGGCGATGCAGGTTCTATGGGGGAGTCGGCGATTTCATGCAGAAATTCAGACAGAGGGGCAATCGGAAAAAATTCGCACAGTCCAAATCGCGGTAGGAAATGGGCGATATTACGGCGGCGGGATGGCTGTGGCGGAAGATGCGGCGATCGACGATCAGCGACTCGACCTCTACAGTTTAGAAATTCAGCACTGGTGGCAAATGTTGGCGGTGTTGCCTGCGATGCGACGAGGGAATCACGGAGTCACCCCCTGGGTACAAACCTGGCAGGGCAAAGAGTTCCATATTTACACTCGCCGCCCGCGCGACATTAACACCGATGGAGATATTACGACCTCAACGCCTGCCCACTTTCGAGTCATGCCCAACGCGCTCTCAGTGTTAGTACCGTAGGAGTGAAGTTCTCCTTCATCCCTTTTAAATCACCCTCCCATTCCGGGGATCAGGCTGCCGCTCAAGCGTTTGAGAGCACGGGTGGCCACGTCGGCGTAGCGCAGTTCACCACACATAATTTTGCCCAGCCGATCGGTCGCGGTGGGGCGTTTGACCCCTACTTTGTAGCCGATGCCAGGAACGCGGTAAAACACGCCTGCTAGACGCTGGGCCCAAACCATATCAACGCCCCATTCTTTTTGAATCACCTCAGTGTAATTTGCTAGAGCAGCCCGATCGCCAGACAACGATTGGTCGATCGCCTCGGCCGCTTTCATGCCGCTAAACATCGAAGGACGAATTCCCTCACCTGTAAAGGGATCAACGACACAGGCAGTTTCTCCAGCCAGCAGCGCGTTTTGGGCGTGGAGTTTTTGGTCGCCATCCCACAGACAAATTGGATGCAGGTGAACCTGGCTACTTCTGCCATCGATGCCCGCGAGGGACGCATACTCTGCTAGGTCAGCTTTGAGATCTTCGTGATCGCCGCCTCTAAAGGTGCTGGTGCCGATCGAGTAGCCGTCTGATTTTGGCAAATTCCAGATAAAGCCATTCTTGACAATGCCAAAGTCAAATTGGGCGCGATCGTCCTGGTTGGGCTTTGGAGCCTCCATTACAGCCCCCATGCGGGTTTTGCGTTCTTTGAATCCGAGCCATTTTGCCATTGGCCCTTTGGCTCCATCCGCGGCAATTAGATATCGAGCTTCGACGGGGCCGTTAGAGGTGTTGACTTGCCAGTGGTCGCCCTGAAACGAGATGCCCGTCACAGAGGTTTGATCCCGCAGTTCGGCTCCTTGTTTTTGAGCTTGTTGAATCAGAAAGTGGTCAAAGACTTCGCGGCGCACCATCCACATCGGTTCAGGTGTTTTGAGGGTGGCATCAACCGGATCGCCCAACTTCCAGGTGTAGCGGATCGCCTCTACTTTGAGCGAGATGGCAGGCGAAAAGTCAAAATCAAACCATTGAGCGATCGCAGGAGATACGCCACCACTGCAAGCTTTGTATCGGGGCAGCGCCTCTTTTTCTAGAATGAGTACCGATCGTCCACGCTTTGCTAAATGATAAGCGGCAGTTCCTCCAGCGGGCCCGGCTCCTACGACAACACAATCAAACATAAAGCTAAAAATCTCACTTCTAACAACAGTAGAGTCTGAATGGCTATTCAAATATTTGAGCAAATATCCGAACAGTTCAGTCGATCCTCACAGAGAGTTTGCACGAATCTACGAATCTTATCGAAAGAATCTTGGTTATTCTCTCCCGCATCCCTTAAAGAAGTTGACCACTCCAAAATTTCCTTAAAGAACCATTGAACTGCGTTGAATTTTAACAAAGTTGTGACTGATTTCCTGCAAATCTCGTGAATCCTACTGAGTAAAGTTTTAGTTCAGGCTGCGTAAAAACCACAGAGCATTTAATCTTAAGCAGTTAAGGCTAGACAGACGCTAATTCAACACTTTTGGAAAAAGCAATCTGGGGATCAGGGCGCGATCGCCCTCTCTCTAAACGACTGCTGACTTTAATAGGGCGAGTTTTGTCCGTGTCTACTGACTTGATCTGCAAACAGAAGATTTTTTCTGGCTCAAAGTAAGGGTTAAAGCTGCTTCAACTTAGCGAGTTGCACGGAATACAAAGTTTTGATGTAGAGATAGCATGTTTTTATAAAAATTCAATGAGCTAGATCAACGTCTACTTAATGAATTGAATGAAAAAGATTGGCGTGAAGGAGATTAAGGCTGTGATCTGGCAAGTTTGCATTCGCTACTCTAATGGTTCTGAACGGGTTCTGCGGAGCTATCGCGATCGAGAGATTGCTTTACGCTATATTGATGCGCTGTATGCAGATGGCTATCCGTTGCACCTAGCTTACATTGCGCGACCGTTTCGAGTACAGGCGGCCTAATCGAGAGAAGTGCTCGAACGACTGATTTTCACCACTGAGAGTAAATGTTAACAAATAATACATTTACCGGAATCTAAGCAAAACTACTGGAATACCAAAGGAGGCCATCAACACTCATCCCTCACCGATATGTTACGCAATTATTTCCAGGAGTTTTGGCAGGACAGCTACGATTTTTGGTACGAATTGTATTTAGGATTAACCAAAAATCCGCGATGGTTGCTGATGAGAAATCTGGGGCGATTTGGAATAGTACGATCGCTGCTACATGCCCGGTTCAAAAACGATCGGGAAGCTAATTGTGAGTTAAAAGGGGGGTCTGTGTTTAGTGAAATTGATCTCCCACAAGTCATCAAATCGCTTGAAACAGAGAGTCTATATTTAGGAATTAATTTGCCTGGAAATCTGGTGCAAGAGATTCTAGCGTTTGCGAAGTCTGAAGTTTGTTATGGCGATCGCAAACCTAATCTTGGCTTTTATTATCTTCAAAAAGAGCAGGCGCAGCGTCAGTATGGTAAGTCTTTTGTCACGGCTAACTATTTCAACACGGCTGAGACTTGTCCGGCGATTGCGACCTTAATTCATGACCCGACTTTGTTAGCGATCGCAGCGGCCTATTTAGGCGTTAAGCCTGTCCATGTAAGCACTCGACTGTGGTGGAGCCTGGCAACGGAGGCTTCAGGGCACGATCGCCGCAAAGCAGCCCAAATGTTTCACTATGATTTGGACGACTATCGTTTCTTAAAGTTCTTTTTTTATTTAACGAACGTTGATCTTTCAACCGGCCCTCATATTTGTGTTTTAGGAAGCCATCGACGCAAAAAATTTAGGCATGAATTGTTTCGCAAGCGGTTTTCTGATGCAGCAATTTTGCAACACTACGCCTCTGAAAAAGTAGTCAAGATCTGTGGAAGCGCAGGGTTTGGATTTGTAGAAGACACCCTGTGTTTTCATAAAGGAGAGCCACCGTTAACCAGCGATCGCTTGATGCTACAGATCGAGTACGCCACCTATGATTACGGAATGCAGCACGACTATTTGGAGCGATCGACCTCTGCACAATTAGTCAACCGATAAATTAACAGCAATTCTATAAAAACACTTGAAGGCGCAGATAATCTATATCACGTCTACTGACTAAGGGGGTGATTGTGACTGGAGGAAATGATAACCTCGATCAAAACGGGGAATCATCCTACAGTTATATTGATTCAGTTCGGCAACGATATCAGGACTATCAAAATCCTTGGAGTTTCGATTCAAAAAACAAGACTGTTGTGACTGATCACGTTGCAGATGATCGATCACCGATGCGTAAACAAGAGCATCTTGTGGGGTTAGCAAGTCGGCGGGAAGCCCCGCGCTCTACCTGTACCCAGGTGAGCGTCGGGATGAAAGCCAGAGCGTTGACGAATTGCTGCTTTGCAAGATGACAAAACGCAGTTGAGGCTCTGATTAGCAGCGATGAGGAAACGCCAATCTCCCACGCTGCAAACGAGTGTGATATAGTCAGAACAAGGGTTTGAGCTAATCGCCGCCCTGCAATCTGAACCACGACAACTCAAAGTATGGGGTTGCATCCAGTAATGCGCGAATTCGCGTTTCTGTGGATGCGTAAAACTTTGACAGTACAGGGGTTGCGCTCAGCCTTGTAGGAGGGTTTCCCTCCGTAGAGGACTGAGTAAGAAGAACATACTTTCGGTACTTGTTCAAAGTCTGCGGTAGGGCATTCCGTGGACTCAAAATAAAGCTCAGGTAACGTCCGATGCAATAGCAGGAGTCACTGAGAAGCCCGCTCTGTATGCGTCAGCGTCAGAGTCGGGAGTATGTCACGTCATAAGTCGTTTCACAAGATGCAGCCTCAATCAGAATGTGGGTCGTGAGTGCCACGATTTCACCAACGTTGAGAAGCCGATTTCGATATTGGATAAAGCGACGGCGTTCTTCTTCATTGCTTTGCACCATCAAGCTGGCAATATCTTGAATGCTTTTGATACGACTTGCATAGGAAGCTGTACGCAAAAGCTGTCTTAATTCAGCCTCTAGTGACTGTTGCAATTCTCGACGACTTCTTGCTTGACGAACCAATTTTTCATGAGGTTCAGCAAGACAATATGCTGGAATAATAAGCCTCGCCTGCCCTGCTTCGCAGAGTTGCAAAATCTGTTCGCAACTTTCACATTGTTCTTGCTCAAAAGTTAGCTCTAGAACGAAGTTTGTTTCGACATAGACATTCACGCCGCTGCCTCATGTTTAAGCGCTCCTCCAGTCAGAGCAGCATACAGCCCTGAATCAATTAACCAGCGCTGAGGGTCATCTACATTTTTGGGCAATTTCTCAGCGTAGATAATCTCTCCAAGCCAGGATGTAATAATTAATTCAAAACTTTGACCACTAATTTGGTCTGCCGTCACGCCTGCCCGTGCAAAATAAGGCTTCAGAATGGGACGTGCATCAATTATGTAATCAGGTTCACTCTGCTCCGAAAGCACATCAGCATGACTCCATAAGTAGAATTTGTCAGGAAAAACCATCAGAAAATAGGGAGCCTTTGGAAAAGCGCCGTGTGCAAAAAGGTTGCGTCGGAATTCTGCTGCCCATGTTGGCGATACATTAGTTTTGCGCTTAACTTCAACGACAAGAGCAGGTTGACCGTTGCAGTTGTCAACTAACAAATCCCAGGGAAACTTAGAGCTAGAAGCCATAATAGGCTCACTTGATTAACCAACTACCCTATCATTCTGACGCAGAACGGTGGCTTTTCGTCAAATGTCTACTCTCTATCCAATTTCTACAATCGACTTCGCTGTGGCTAATTTCTCTGCACTTTTTTGCATTTGTTGAATGTCGAATGGTGACCAGTCGCGGGGCGATCGACAATGATGAGCAACCAACAAGCCCCAGAGTCCTTTCGCTGTCACAACAGGAACCACGAGATTAGCCCGGACGTTCATCCCGCGCAAAAAGTCTTTATGACACTCCGCGATCGATTCGATTTCAATGTCAGCAATTGCTTGAACTCGTCCCGCTTCATACATCGCTGCGTAGTCGCCGTTAAAGCACTCATCAGGTCCCGTTTCACCCAAAATCGAATATCGGTCAGAACTCAATGACTCAAAGGTGACACGCCCCTTCCACTGGCGATAGAAGTAGTACAACACTAAGCGATCGGTTTCCAGGTCAGTTCTAAGCTGTTGCACCGTTTGCCGAACCAGATCATCGCGTTCCAAAACTCCAGTGATTCGCGTCATGATTCTTGTCAGGCTGCGATCGTCGGAGGGCAGGCGATCGAGATTAAATGAGCTATTTTCTTCAGTCACTACTCTCAAAATTAACGTTTGACTATTTTATAAGATCTATCTTTAGCCTTCTTGCTTCTTTTGGAAGAATTAAGCCTGTATCGTTCTTTACAACTTGACGAAGACCTTGAGGGCAAAGCTTTCTCACTAAAGGTCGATTCAAAAGAGTGGGAGGTTTGACAGACTTAAAATTGTAAAAATTGTGGCGGTAGGGGATAAGCAAACAATGATTCAGCCGTGGATGGTCATTGGAGCGGTAACTTTTTTAGTGTCGCTGGGTGGGTTCTTGATTCGATCGCGTCAGGATCTACGGTGGGCAAAGCGGCTCGATCGCCCCGATTGGCTTGTGTTTGAACCTGCTATTCCAGTGATTTGGACAATCATTTTTGTCTGTGGTGCCTGGTCAGCAACGATCGTTTGGCAACATGATCCCAATAGCTTGAAAACCTGGGTGTTGATGGGATTCTATCTACTTTTAGAAATTACAACCGTTGCTTACATTCCGCTTACTTTGAGACTTCGCAGTTTGGCGGTGGGGACTGCTCTGGGAGGACTGGGGCTGATATTTGGTCTAGTTTTGAGCGTGATTATTTGGTCAATTTCTCACTCCGCCACCTTTTTGCTAATTCCCTATTTGCTGTGGAGTCCGATCGGCACTTATACTACACGAGAAATGATTGATCTCAACCCTGAAGCGGTTTAACCAGAGCGTGATAGGAAGTTTGTGATTTGTTGCTCTTCGGTCTTGACTCTCTAGAGTTGCTATAGTGGCTTCTGGCTGAGTTGATTGGGGGAGGTTAGTGTGAGGCACGTTATCAGGATTGCGATCGGGATAGTGCTCGTCTTCATGTTGGCCGCTATTTCTAGCGTCAATGCACAAAGTCCGATTCCGATTCCTAAAATAGAACTCCCCAGATTAACCAATTCGTCGGGTGTTAGTAGTACTGAACTTGATCGAGGAACGGTCAGACTGGATGGAAGAAGGCTGTTTACGATCGCGGCCCCTGCGGTCAGTGGAAAATCTCAGCAGAATGGCACAACGCCGCTTCAGGAAAGGGTTCAGACGATTGAGACAACCTTGCATCGGCTTGTCGATCGTGGGTTTGATGCCAATCAGTTGCAGGTGAAATCGGCGATCGAAACACAGAGTAACCTACCTGTAATTTCTGTAAACGGTCAGTATTTAATGACGGTGACGACTCTGGATGCTCAGACGCGAGGGGTGGAGCCTGCGGTCTATGCGGATGAGTTGACGCGAATTTTGCGAGAAGAATTGCTTCGCTCAAGACAAGAACGACAGCCTGAATCACTGGTTAGACAAGGGCTGGTGGCTGCGGGAACCGTCTTAGCGATGTTGATTAGCAGTCGTCTTTTAGCCCGATGGCAGCGGCGGATCAAAGCCCAACAAGACCGCACTCAGGCAGAAATTCCGGCCGATCCGATCGTTTCGGCCAACACCCCACAAACTGCAAATCTCACCACTCAGCAAACCGTCCGGCAGCAATTTGTCAAGCGCCAACAGCGAAATCTCAAAGATGCTCAGAGACGGCTGATTCAGCTTGTGCAAGTGGCGATCTGGGCGGCGGGCGGCTTTACGATTTTGGGTTTATTTCCTTATAGTCGTTGGTTACAGCCGATCGTGCTTTCGGCTCCGCTCAAAATTTTTGGCATTATCGCAGCAACTTATTTAGCGATTCGGCTGGGTGATGTTTTGATCGATCGCTTCTTTAGTGTTTTAGAAGATGGTGAGTTTATCTCTCCCGAAGATTCTCAGCGATTAGCTTTGCGATTTTCTACGTTTTCGCGAGTGGTTAAAAGTTTGTCCGCAATCGTTCTTCTTTCGATTGGTGTTTTGACGGCTCTTTCGATTGCTGGGATTGAAGTCATGCCATTGTTAGCAGGTGCTGGAATCATTGGCTTAGGTATTTCACTCGCGTCTCAAAACTTAATTAAGGATGTGATTAACGGATTTCTAATTTTGATGGAAGATCAGTATGCTGTTGGTGATGTGATTCAGGTTGGTAAAGCTTCTGGATTAGTGGAATCAATGAATTTACGCATTACTCAGCTTCGCAATGCAGAGGGACGGTTGATTACCATTCCCAATAGTGCTATCACGATTGTTGAAAATCTTTCTAAAGACTGGTCACGAGTGGATTTGGCGATCGTGATTTCCTACAGCACTAATTTGGATGATGCGATCGCGGCGATCGAAAAAGTGGGTCAAGACATGAGTCGTGATCCGGCCTGGAAGACTCAGATCTTGGAGCCGCCTGAAGTCCTGGGTGCAGATGATCTGGATAGTACTGGTGTGACTCTGCGCGTCTGGATTAAAACACAACCGCTTCAACAATGGAAAGTAGGGCGTGAATATCGACGGCGGCTAAAATTTGCATTAGACGAAGAGGGAATCGAGATCGGCGTGCCTCAGCAAGCCTTTTCGGTGAAGGGATCGCTGGATGAAAAAGCCTTTGAAGGCAACAGTAACAAACCCAGTTCTCATCGGTAATTGAATGTTACCCAATCAGTTGCTTTTTAAGAGATTTCAAAAATTCTAAAGCCTTCTGGATGAGTGACTGAATCATCTTCTTGATCTGCTTCCATAGCTTCAGCAGGATGTGTTCAGAACCGATGTCATATTGCCATAGTAAAACGCCTGGAATGGAAGGGGTAGCGATCGACAGTTGATCGATATCTTCAAGTTCGACCACAAAATTGAGCGGTTGCCAGACTGTAACCCATTGACGTTTGAATAAGTGCCATTTGTTATTAGACACCTGCATCGCTTTGGGGGGAGTTATTTGAAGTTCAATTGTCTGCAAGCTGCCAGGAAGCCCTCTGGATGGAATTTCAACGATCGCTCCCAAAGGCAATTGATTTTGTCTCAATTCAGAAGTCCAGACCCATCCGGTTTCAGCATTTTTGCAATAAAGTTTAATTCTACGCAGCGTATTTCCCTGGTTTTGAATGCGGATTACAAATTGTCCTGTTTGCATACTCACTTGTCCTAACACAGTCATCAGTTCTGCGGTCAGCAAGTAAACAGGAGCCAATTGAATATGTAAATCTGTTTGTAAAACCAGGCTATAGTCATTATGAGAACGAGCATAAAGCGGCAGTGTATAGTTGCCAGCGATCGCCGTAAAGGGAGGAACAACCTGTAATTGCACAGCCCCGATCGCGCCAGGATTGAGATTCATATCAGTATGCGCGATTGGTAAATTAACAGCAAATAAACTATCCAATTTTTCTAATACATAAAACCAGGCTTGATGCTCAGACGCACAGCTTAACCAAAACTGATCGACTCGATTGGAGCGGTTATTGACGATCGCCTGTAGCCTCACAGATTCATCGATCGGAATCGGCATTGGAGCTTCTGGGCGCGTCTCAGGCTGCAACACCAATAACGGACGACCCACTCCCACATCTGCGGGCTTGATAAAGGGTAAAACTTGCAGTTTGATTGAGTAGTCGATCGGCGTTAAGTCGGCATAGTGATCGGGCGCATCAATCACCAGCGTATAGTCGTAAATATCGGGTAGCGTGTCAGCAGGAATGTGGAACTTAAAGACCACTTGACTACTGCGATCGCGATGAAGGGCAAGCTGCTGTTTTGGGTTAGTACACCACGATCGAACCTTCTTAGAACTGCCCCCGTCGTAAATGTCAATTTCAATCAGCGCCCCTGGGTCTTCACGAGTAGCCGTCTGAAGTTTAGAGCCGTTTTTACGCAGACGAGTCGCGGCAGATTTACCCTGGTTGCTGATCGTAGCGTGGAGCATAAAACCGTTCTCGTCCCCAGCCCTCACCTGCGTTAACCCAGAAGGATTGAGGATGATCTTAAGCGGACTGCTGAGTGCTTGTTCTTTATACTCTCTACTGACAGCCATAGTGATTTTTGAGCAGATTAGCTCGGTAACTTGTTGATTCGTTTGAGCAGAATTTTTGTATCATCGCTAGCGATCGCGATCAGAAGATTTCTTCTCAAAACCTTGATGTCAAGGCTATTAATTTTTTCACCTCGTCTAGATTCTCCAACCAATTGACCTTGTGTTAGCGCTTTATTACGTTTGCCGTCGATCGTCAGAAACCAAAGTAAAACTTTTCCATCATCTCCGCCACTCACCAGATATCGACCATCCCCACTCAGCTTTACGGCTCGAATCGGTTGGTGATTGTGTCCATCTTGCCATTCCTCAACGGGTTGAAGTTTGTCAAGTGGCTGGCGATCGTGCTTGTTTTCCGGTTCATTCAGATAATCTTTGAGATTCCATAATCGAATCCAGCCTTCGCTATCGCTGGTGACTAAGAGATCAGGATTAAACTCGGCAGCATCTGAACATAAAATAAATTGAGTCTGATCATTTTTAGACGGGTAAGCGATGTTATTTACTGTACTTTTAGCATTACCGCTCCGATGATTTAGATAGTTTTTTAGATTCCATAATCGGATCGAATCTTCGTTATCGTTATTGACCAAAAGATAAGAATTCAATTTAGTGCCATCTGAGTTAAGAATGGATTCAATTTGATCATTTCTAGACAAATAATCTGTGCTAACTGATGTATCTTTAAGACTATCTTTGTCGCGATCTAAGTAACTTTCCTTCAACAAATTCCAAATCACCAACTGATTGTCTTGTCCTGCAACCACAAGGTTTTGACTTGACCGACCGATTAGCTGAATTGTGTAAACTGCGAAATCAAATTTACGTTGGCGAATCGGTTTCTGTTGCGGTTCAATCAGACTAACCTGATCACCTTTCTCAACGATATCATCAACACTCCACTGTGACACCCAGCCACTACTATAACCAGCAAATAATGAACGCGAATCTCTGGCAAACTCCAATGCTAAAACTCGCCCCACGCCCGGCTGCATCAACGATTGAAGGGGATCGCGATAGCCCTTTAGCAACGCATTCCAAAGTTGAATTTCGCCTTGATCTAGCCCGATCGCTACCCTGTCATTTTCTACAGGACGATAACTCAAAGCGCTGATCGGCTGCCCAACATTTACCGAACCGCCCGTCGGAAAAAGTCGATTAAAGAAAATTCGCCAACTGCGAACCGTGCGATCGGTAGACCCACTCATCAAGCGATCGACCATGCCATTAAACCGCACCACTTGAATCGGCGCAGCATGACGAAACAATCGCAAATAGCTATCTCGCAACAAAATAAGCAGCATCGATGCCAACACCAGCAATAGCAAAAGAGTCGTATTGTTAACCAGCAGCCAGAACACGCCAGCAAACACAATCAACGCCGCGATCGCCTGCATCCACAGCGGCAAAATTGGTGCCACCAATAGCTGAAGAATTTGGCGATCGTTTTGCACATCGATTCGACGATCTGGGGCACTGGGTAAAGCGGCGATCGTGACAGTCATTTCGATCAGTCGTTGTTGTGCCAAACCTACTAAAGGACGCTGTGCCTTTGCGAATAGATGGAGGCTACGACGCTCCCTAGGCTTGAGATCGACCCCGTTAATGAGGAAACCTAGCCACAGAGGTTCAGGAACGTCCCAACGGGTATCGAGGGTGAGTTTTCGCCGATCGTCGCTGGCAATGTTGAAACTAAGTTTTTGTGAAAGATTGCTCTTGTTTTGCATCTGAAAGCCAAAAGTGGCGATCGTGGTTTGAGCAAAAATCGGTTTGGAGCCAGCCGACGGAACCTGCTGCTTGGGATTATCACAGCTAACCTGCATAAATCCAACAGGCAACACGCGCACAACTCCTTGATCGAGGCTACTTTCTACGCGCTGAAGTGCCTGACCGTGAGGGTGAGTGGCTGCGATCGTAAATGCATAATCCTGGCTAACTGGCGGCTGAATTTGGGAATTGGAGTCGATCGCTTGAGGCAACTGACAGGTAAAAACTCGCTCGACCTGTTCACCACCAAAAACTTTGAGATTAAGGATCGTTCCGTTGAGCCAGACGACTTCCGATTTGAGCATCAGCGTCAGGTCGATCGTCCCTTGAAAATCAGTGTAAACCTGGACTGGAATTTGCAGCGTTTCTCCAGGTCGAGCCACAAAGGTTTGTACAGGTAGCAAAATTTTGACTGGAATGGGTAGATTGCCGGGTTGAATCTCGACTTTTAGATCAACTTTTTCTCTGGCTTTGTCCGCCGTATCTGTTGAAGAAACTAGAATCTGAACATCCATCAAACCAGAGAAACCAGGCTTAGGAGTGCGATTGATTTCGACCTGAAATTTGGTGCGATCGCCCGGCGGAATTTTGCTGCTAACGATGGGAGTTACTCGATACCAGCTATAACTTGGATTCACGCCTGCCGCTCTCAATTCCAGTTGAAAACTCGCCAGGTTTTTTTGTCCATGATTAGTCACCGTCACCTCAAAAGTAGAGGTCTGAGGAGGGACAAACATATGCTCTTGGGGAGCTTGAACTTGGATGCGAGATCTAGACATAGAGAGAAGGTAATTTACGCAAAGTGAGTGAACTGCTTTGTAAGAATTAAGTTTGTGGACGTTGTGGATCAAGCTGCTTTGTGCGTTCGATTAGCCCCTGGTGGAGCAGTTTTTGGCTTTCCCTCATTTGTTTATAAATCTCATCGACTTCGTTGCGGTTTTGTCTCAGAGAAACCACATCATCAACTAGCTGACCGTTGAGAGTCTCAATCACCATTGCCATGTCTACAAATTTGTCAGCAAAAGCACCCATTTCATTTTCGCGTTTTGTCAATTCGATTAATTCAGGTTCAAATTTTTCTTTTTTGCGTTCTTCTTGCTGTTTTTTAATATTTTCCTCATCAATCGCTGCGTATTGCTCAACATTTTGCAAGCTGGTTTTTCTAACGTCATCTGCTGCATTTAACAAAAGGTCGATCGGCGTGAGCACCCATTTGAGAACTGCCCAGCCCATCAGAATGATCGAAGCCACTAAAAACAGAATATAAAAGGCGTTGTTATTGGTGTTAACTTTTCCTGTGAAATAGGAAGCAGGCATCACTACTACAATTAACCAATTTAGCCCTTGAATATCTTTTAGCTGTAAGGGAACCACTTGAGCAATTTGTTTCTCACCATCAGCCGTAAATCGTAAAGTTGGTAATTTGATGTTTGCACATTGACTTACAGGTTGATTTACAGGCTGATTTACAGGTTGATTTACACTTTGGTTCTCAGCCGTGTTTTGGATAGGTTGTTCTGAGAATAAATTTTTAACAAGCTGATCGTGACTTTCGTTCAGTTTTAGCAGTCGATTTCTTTCGCCTTTTCCTCCCAAATGTGTTGCAAAATCTGAGCTTGCGATGACTTCTTGAGTGATACAGTTAATGATGTAAGTTCGGTTGACTTTTGCATCTCCTAGCTTGAGTGTTGCGAGTAATTGACTGATTTCATCCGGAGTTCGATCGACTCCAAAAACACCCATAATCGTGTTGTCACTTTTTTTAACAACAGGGACTACCAGCGTCATCACTAGATCCGTCAAAGCATTCTCGTGTTTGTTGGCATCTTCGTAGAATCCTGTCCAGGTGGGTTGACGCTTATCGGCTGCAAACTCATACCAGGGACGCTTGAGGGGGTCGATCGCTTCCAATTCACTGTCACGTCGCTGACCCAATTTTTCGCCCACCTGATTCAACTCATAACGCGACCACTTTTTCTCTTTTCCGTCAGGATTGCGTAAGTGAAGAGCCGTTTGATTCCTATTGTGATCAACGACGATCGCCGCTCCCTTAGTATTTGTCAGAAACAACACATTGACCGAATCATCTCGTAGCACTTGATTCCACAAAAACGGGGTGAGCGGCTCTAAATCAGAAGTGGTTGCCAAACTTTGAATGGTCGTCGTCAGTGTTTCTGATTTGGCATCGCTACTCTGCAAAATTGACGTAATGGCGGTTGCCGCTTGTCTCGGTTCGCCTAGATAAACTTGCACCCGCTGCTCGATGCTCTCAGTGACGGATTGACTTAACTGATTAGCCAGTTGATCCACCGCTTCCTTTTCCTTGAAGGTCGATCGCCAAATGAGTAACCCAGTTGCCACCACTTGGATCACCAAAAATACTTTAATGATGCGTCGAATAGAAGCCATTGTTATCCAGCCGTTGGGTTTAATAACTGCGTCATTTGCTTTCTACGATGGGCAAAATAGAGAATGTTAATGCCCATCTCTTGAGCCGTCCGAATGGTCTCTCGTGGGAGTAGCGATCGAGGATCAACTCCCCAGGCTGAAGACAGATTACCTAAAACAAAAACAATGCCGCCACCAACCAAAATCTTGATCGGTTGTCCTTCAATAACAGGCAAAGCAGAAAAGAGAAAAGGCTGCGATCGTAAGGGATGATCCGGCTGTTGGATCAAGTTTTCCAGATCCTCTAAAGGCTGATTGAGTTGAGTTTCAGCCAGGTCTTTGAAATCGTAACAAAACTCGTCGATCGCTCGTTTCAGCTTTGATTGAACTACGTTAAGGGATTCCTGAAGTTGATTTTGAATGGTTTGATATTCTTGAATTTTAGCGGTGTTTTTTGTGGAGATTAATGAATCGATCGTGGTTTCTGATTGAGCGATCGCAACCTGCAATTCTTGTTGTAAGTTAATTAGTTCTTCAATCTTCTGACCAATCTCTGTTTCTTTGAGAGAGGCTTCGACTAAAAGCACACCTCCTGTTAACAGGTATTGTTTTAGTTCATCTTGAACAGATTCTATAAGTGATTCTGTAGCAGTCATTCTGAGATAGATTAAGTCATACTTTAAGAGTTCTTTTAGAAGTTCTGATAGCTGTACACTCAGCTTTTGATCCAGCGCTGCCTCTAACGAATTAGCTGTTTTATCCGAAAGTTGGCTAATTAGCTGGCGAATATTATTTTGTGTTGACAGATCTGATCGTCCCTGAATCACTTCTGAGAGTTGCTCCATTAACTGGAGCATGTTGCTTCGCGTTTTAGGATCAACCGTTTCTTGTTGAGTGATCAGTTTGTTTAGTAATTCTAAAACCTGCGCTCCTGGATTGTTAACTGGCTTTAAGGAAACAATATTTTCAGGTTCTCGGCTTAGATTGATTTGAGAGATTTGTTTGGCTGCGATCGCTGGATAGAGCGCCTCCACCGATCGTAAAAGTGAAGAAAGGCGGGCCTCATCTTGATCGCGCTGTTCTCGTTTGGACTGATCGTAAAAGGCTTGAGCAACCTGTACAACGGCTTGAGGACGCGATCGTGCCTGCACTCGGTAGCTAAAATCCAGCGTGTTGTCACCGGGCGCAAAAACATTGAGGGGATGACTGAGCCGAAGCACTCCATTCTCAGGTTTGAACCGCATCCGACATAGTTCAACTTCTCCGTCGATCGGCGGCTGATCTTTTTCATAAATTCTTGCTTGCTCAATGACCACACCATCGAGTGAAGATTTAGAATGTTCTTGTGCAATGAATTCATCTGGATTGACATAACTGATCACTAAGTATTCAGTTAGCGTTTCACGATTTGTTTGCCCTGCGATTCTAAAAACTTCTGGTTTAGCTAGAACCATAAAGTTACCAAGTATATCGATCGCCATGCCTGGTTGTATCTCTACCCAAGGACTACTTTTATACTGCTCTTCTACATCTTTCGGTGCTGAAATGATTCTCACACCCAATCCTGAGATGATTCCCGATTGATTGAACGCTTGATGGTGAGAGTCTTGTCGCCGTCGGTGATAATCGTGTGCTACATTCCAGCGATCGGCATCTATTGGCAGACCATCTTTGACATGAAGCCGCTTAAAGAGATTGATTGGCGAAGACCAGGGTTGAGTCATTGTTCTACTAGATTCTTAGACGAGCAGGGATCAACAGAGTGAATCACATGAGTGTTAACAGGATGAATAAAAAGGTCATAGGTGCAGAAAGCGGGCTTTTCCTGTTCGATTACCTGACGAACCAAGGATTCGTTAATTTGACCCGTATTATCACAGCGCAAATGCACCACAAAATGATAAGGATTCCCCTCGCCTAGAAGATTCTTTGAACCAATGCAACCGCCAATCACAAATCCCTGGCTACGATCGGTCTGAATACTAATATGTTTTTTAGGTTCGTCTTCTGCACGGGTCAAGTGATCATCTAGCGGTAATTTTGTGACTAGATGCAGATAGAGCCGCAACCCTCGACGAGTGCCCCGCCAGCGATAAAGCTCAATGGCCTGCCGAATCAGTCGTCTTTGCTGTTCTGGATCAAACGGAATGTCAAACGACCAACCGACCCAGTGAGCCAGAAACGGCAGCATCGCATCGGGTGCAGTCAAGGGGTCAAGGTAAGCCCAGAGCGTGTCTAGAGTCTGGACAGACGGTTCAAAGGCTTCCTCAAATATCATGAGCAAGCGATTCACTAAATCAATTTCCTGGTAGATTTCGGGTAAGAAATCCAGGTACAGACTGCGACGATCGCTCCCATGCGCGATAGCGGCATCATGAATGAAAATTGATTGAGTATCGACTGCAAGATTCATGTGAGTTTTAGCATTGCATAAAGTGATTTGGATCGATTCATTCAGCTTCGATCGTACTGATGTAGTGATCTGATTGCAGTTTCGCGTCGCTCCATGAGAAAATTAGTCCATCACCGGGATTGACAAAGCTTTTGTGAGTGGGAACCGTCGAAGCCCAGGAACCATCTTGTTTCCGATGTAGTTCAAACAGTTGCACCTCATTCACATAGCGGATTCCAGGCTCTTTTTGTAGCAGTCTGACAATATCAGAAGCGTAAACGGGTCGCCCAAACGTCCAGCCTTTACCATGAGTGCCGCCGACGATCGGATTGAGAAACTCATAGAGAATTCGTTTTAAGCGATCTCGAATCTTTTCCTGATCTTTGTAGTATTCGCGTTCGAGTGCAACTTCTGTTTCAACCGTGATTCCGACATAGGTTGGATCAATGAATTCTATTCCGATTCCTGGCATCAATCGATCGTGTAAATAATCTTTCACTCGCTCCTTAAGTTTGTCATCTGGAATGTATAAATCAGGCTTTCCTTTTCCTTGTGCGATTGCGTCTGGGTCAACCCACGGCACGATTAACAAATGCATCATTCCAGGCTTAATCGACATCGCTCGGACATGTGCAATCGCGCCACCACCCGCTTCCAGGGTTAGCGTTTCAAAATCTTCTTTCGTCACGGCTCGATCGCGAGTTCGCAGCGTTTTTGGAACTTTGATTACGGCTTCATCAATCGATTCGGCATCCGTTCCATTTCGAGCGATCGTTGCGTTGTTCACACTGGCCACATAAGGAAAAGCAGACTTAAGAATTGTGATTGTTCCGGCTGCAACATTCCCTTTGCGTCCGCCTCCAGTGCGATAAGTCATGAGGATTTCAGCCCCTTTGACCGGAATGCACCCATACTGACGATCGAGCTTTGGTCGCAAATCCGATCGTCGAATTGGATCTTTGAGCGCACCGTTTATTTGCATCGTATCTTGTCTTTGCTGTAGCTGATCGCGCTGAAATTGTTCTTGTAATTTTTCGATATAAGATTTTGTTTGCTGTTGCAATTGAGCAGGTTCTCGAATCAGCGGCCCAAACTGGACAATTCCGGTAATTGCATCCACAGTGTAATGAAAACTATCAGCCGAAGAATTGCCAAAATCTTGAACTTCTTCCCAAGTTTGGCGTTCTCCAGTAGGCAGTCTCACTTGAATATGTTCTGACGAACTTCTCGGTAAAACAGGCGTGCGCTGAAGCTGAAAAGTTTGCCCTGCATTACCATCACTAATTCCCAAAATTTCATCTTCTACTAAGACACTTTGCGAGGTTCCGATCGTTCCTCCAATCGATCGCGCACTGATGCCCACAATTCGCGGCGATCGATGATAAACAAACTGACCGCTTCTCGGCGCAATATGAACACACCGCAGCCAGTAGCCTTTATAAGGGGTTTCGGCCTTCGGGGACTCGGTGACCATCCAGCGAGGCGGCGTATGCAAAATGATGTCAGCTTCTGCGACCCCTTGCGGGCCACTCGAAGAGATCGTACCCTCGACTTTTGAGGCATTGTGAAAGCTAAATCCTTCGGTCTGATCATCCGTTTCTTTGAGTAAAACGGGCACCCATTTCTCGCCGTCCCAGGCTTCCCACTGACGAGGCGGATTTTGAGGAATAATCCCTGTACTCTGTGCAACTTCGCCGCGAAACGTCAGCACAATCACATTGCCCGCCAGCGGCTCATCTTCGCGCAAGACCAGATAAAAGCAACTTTCAACGATCGGCAACAGCATCGTGTGAGGAACATTCCCATTGGGCGAATCCACCTGCACCCCTGGAAACAGCGGACTTGCAACCACATTCTCCCAGGCACCCAGATCGGTTCGTCGCCAGCCTGTCTGATCAAATCCATCTCGCAACGTACCCGCCGGGTCAGCCGCATTCTCTGCCGTGAGAAAATGTTTGATTTTGGGACAGCCGATCGCCAGTTCTTGATCCGTGCTGAAGACGATCGCATCCTCGGTGTCTGTGCGGACGGTGGCGACTTCGGTTCCGGCGGGAATGGCAGGAAGACGGTTGAATTCTGTCTGAGCAGCACTGAGGTAGAAGGTGACATCAACCTGGGCAGATTTGGGCGGCTGCAACCGTATCCCCAACAGTTCGAGGAATGTAATATAGTTACGTCGAGGAATCTGATTGAATCGCACCAACATCTGATCCGTCAACCAGGCAAACAATTCAATCAACGTCACGCCCGGATCGCTAGGATTGTAATTCGTCCACTCCGGACAATAATGTGGAATGCGAACAATACACTCGTCTACTAGATCCTGAAATGTGCGATCGTCCAGATTTGACTTAGGTAATTGAGGCAAAAAATCAAATGTTTCCATCACAAATCCCTATTAGCTGGACGGCATCAGATAAAACGGATAAACCAGACTGCGCGGGTCGTAAGTCTCCTTAATGTGATACTGAATGCTAATCAAAACCTGCCCTTTGATCGGATTCGGCTCCGTTAAAACGTCCTGTAACAGAATGCGCGGTTCCCACATTTCCAACGCTTCTCGCACATAAAGCCGAATCAGCAATAGCGTTTGAGTACTCATCGGCGCAAACACCAATTCTGACAATCGCGACCCAAAGTTTGGACGATACACCCGCTCTCCTAGTTTGGTGCCCAAGATAATCCAAATCGACTCTTGAATGTTGCGATCGCCCACACTCAGCGCCAAATTACCCTGTGAGTTAATCGGCAATGTAAACTGAAGCCTACCCTGCAAAGTTTGTCGCAACGGCAGCGCCAGCCCTGAGCCAAGATAATCGGATTTTGCATTGTTGGCCATAGTCTCGCGTCTGAGATTGAGGCCAGATTACTCAAGTGGGGCAGGGAAAACTATTCGCCAAAAGTCGAGAATGAGCCGAAAAACTGGCTCCTCGAAACTCTGTGTGAATCGCGATCGCAACAGATGACTAGTTCAGAGTTCGGTGTTGGGGGAATCGCGATCTGCTAACCGATAGCTCGAAGAGGTCAATCCTATTAGGTACTGTGCGATCGCTCAGTTTTAGATGTCAGGAGGCTATAGATTCTAGAGAGATCGCATGATTATTTTTACAAGTGCTGGATAAATTCTTCTATGGAAACATCTGCTTGTCTAAGAATATTGCTCAATGTCCCCACTGCCACCTCTTTTTGATGCAACGGCACAACACAGCCAACCTCAATGGTTTCCTGTTCTTCTCCTTCTCCAAGCGTGACTTGCTTCTTCAGAATGACGTGACTCCCTTTTTGGCGCACCTGCTCAAATCCCAACCTTTCTAACGCTCGAATGACTTCCGTTGCTTTAACCCTTGGTAGCTTGGGCATGGGCAACCTCAAAAGCTGTAATCAGACGACGTGCAATTTTAGGCAGCGGAAACTCTTCTAGATAAAGCTCAGTTGCTTCGCGTAGATTAGCGAGGGCTTCCTCAATGGTTTCTCCCTGGCTTGCAGTTCCAACTTCCGGGCACTCCGCTACGTACACCTCCTCTTCCCAGTGAAGAATAGCTGTAAACGTTTGAGTCGTTTTGTCGGTTGTCGCGATCGAGACTCTTGAAGTCGTCATTTTTCCTTCTGCCAGCCGTATTCTCATATTATAGAGGTGAGCAATCAAGCGAAGATTAAACCTATCAATATCTAACTCTATTGGGCGATTCTCTGCTGAAAAACTCTGATAGCTTCTCCTGCATCTGTCTCAGCAAGCAGAATACAGCGTTTCAGTAAATCGATATCTAGATCTTCTAAGCCTGATAACTGACTGCAATCAACACGTTGATAACCATCCGTGTTAAGAGAATAAAGCATCAATACCCCGTCCTGCCAGAACCAAACTTCGGGAACGCCTAGCACTCTGTATCGTGCAAGTTTATCGATTCCGCCACTGGTGAAAACAACTTCGATCGAAAGGTCAGGAATTGGCTTGACACTTCCAATGCAATAAGACTGATCCGCTTGAGCCGATGCTTCTCGTTCTCGCTCTTGAGTCATGGAGCCTGTCGGCTGAAAGAAAATTCCCTTCTGTGCCAGAAAGCATGTGATTAACCAACCGATGATGTGCCCAAAGAGTTCATGTTCGCGTCCTGGCATCAGAATTTCAATGGTTCCATCATAGTAAAACAGGCGTACCCCGATCGAGTCTTCAAATCCTTTCTGAATGTGTTTGAACTGCTCCCAGGTTCGTCCCGGATACACAATGCGTTGATCTTGAGTTGGGGATTCTCTTAGTGGGGTCTGTGTCATCTGACAAGAAGAAGTCGAGGACTGATAAGAGTAAGTATGACACGTCGAGACAGAGCGCGATCCTTTCAGACACTGTGCGATCGCGGTTTGCTTGAGGGGGGATAGCGCGATCGCGCCTCTCAAAATACTTTTATGCTTTCTCTTGCAATCGTTTGGCTAGTAAGCAATCTTCAAAACTGAAGGCTTCCTCATGTAGGAAACTCGCGTTGCCTTTGGCACAGCAAAGCTGCCCGCCATCTCTACAACGGCTTCGATCGAGCAATCTTGTTATCATCTCAATGCTGAAGTTTGGGTAAAAAGCTTACTGTGTCCATCCAAATTAAAGTGCCACTGATTCGAGGAAGCAGTGGAGCGATCGTCACGGGGTTACTGGTGACGCTAACAGAGAAACACTTAGACGATTATGAAACCTTCTGGAAATCTCGGCTACAGCAAGTCGAAGCGGCTGATAAATTTTTCGATTGGGAATGGAAGCAGCGCGTCCTAGTGCCCAGTGGTGAAGCAGAAGGATACGCTATTGAGCAGGAGCAAATGACGCAAGGGCTAATGATGCTCCGAACGAGGGGGAAGCGCTCCTTTTTTGATCAAAATCGGCGGATTGTCTATGTGAGTCGGTTGGCGACGGCTCCGTGGAACCGAGCGGATTTGCAAACCCCGATTGAATTTCGGGCGGTG
This sequence comes from Phormidesmis sp. 146-12, assembly GCF_052939495.1. Taxonomy (NCBI): domain Bacteria; kingdom Bacillati; phylum Cyanobacteriota; class Cyanophyceae; order Leptolyngbyales; family Leptolyngbyaceae; genus Phormidesmis; species Phormidesmis sp. 146-12. The sequence goes on from NZ_JBJPHS010000012.1 coordinate 23,730, forward strand.
GGAGGTACGCTCATGCGATTTGCTCAACTCCGAAGCGAGGAGTTGGGGTACGGTGGATTAGTAGGTGTGCATTCTTTGCCAGAGGCAGAAGCGTTTTACCGAAAGCTGAACATGGCAGACTGTGATCTGGATGAAAACTACGAGAATTTGCGATATTTTGAATGGTATCGTCCTCGTCCCTCGGTGATGGATGAGTTGGATTTGTAGAGTGTATTGTGGCTGGTTTACTCAGGAGAAGCTCATGGATTCGAGGTTTACGGAGGCGCAAGCCAGGGAACTCGCGCAGCTTGAGGAAGAGGCAGGTGGCGTGATTAGTGCAGGAGCAGATTTGGGCGATCGCTTGGGTGAAATACTGCGTCTAGAGCTTTTCGATAGCGATTCTGCAAAGTTAGTAGCGCTCGTGTCTGCGCGATTTGGAGGTGTGTTGTCTCAGCAGGAAGTAGAAGAACTGGTGGCAGGATTTCAAGGGAAAGTACAAGAAAAGGTTACTGAGAAACTGGCTTCTCGAAAATCTGCGTGAACTGCGATCGCATGAGATGACTGGTTCAAAATACTTTTATGCTTTCTCTTGCAATCGTTTGGCTAGTAAGCAATCTTCAAAACTGAAGGCTTCCTCATGTAGGAAACTCGCGTTGCCTTTGGCACAGCAAAGCTGCCCGCCATCTCTACAACGGCTTCGATCGGGCAATCTAGTTCAGTCGATTTTTCGAGGAGAGCAGCTTTCACATAACCAGGCACATGCTCTAAGAATCGATGAACGGCTTCTAGTGGAAGGTGTTGTGTGATCAGTGTTGGTATTCATATCTCTCTCGGAATTATCACGTTGTAGGGTGGATTCGTTGCTTGCAGAATTAGCGTCTCTAGTTCATGTGATAACCCTGGTTTTTGCCATTGCTGAACCACATTAAAAGCAATGCGAATTACAGGGGAATTAATCCTATAGCCAATTTCCTAGCCGCCGATCAAGACGTTGGGCTGTCCTTTGATGATGGTAGTAGCGACGGGAATGGGTGCCCCAAAAGGGCCGATCGTATTCCCTGTGACGACAGACGTAACTCGTGCAGCAGGGCGACCACTAATCAACACGGTCAAAGAGCCGATCGTAATCACGCCTGGAGCGTAGTTGATCACTGGACCCATAACTTGATCACCCACACAAGCGGCTGGCAACCCACCGATCAAAACAGTAGGCACACCGGGAGGCAAAATTGCGTCGCCTGTCACAGTCAAATCAGTAATTCGGGCGGCTGGAAACATAGCGTTCTTAATGAGTTAAGTTGATTAGTTGAGTTTGATTAATCCACCTTGGACTTGAACGATCGCACTTCCCTTGACATTCGTGGTCACGGCTTGAAGATCGACCGTTACGGCTGCTTGAATTTTGATGCCTGTGGGAGTGACTTCGATCGTGCTTCCTCCAACGGTTAAGGTAATCTTCTGAGTTCCCGTCAGAGCAATCTCACCAGCATTTAAGCTAATTTTTCGAGACGTTCCAGTTGTGCCCGATTTGACGGCGATATCTCCGGTTGAAGTCAGACTAATTGTTTTATCGCTGTCATCCAATCGCAGTTTGTGACCTCCGTTGGTTTTGACTTCAATAAACTTCTCAGTATCATTGAGATGAATGTGATGTCCAGCTTTCGTCTTGACGTAGACACCGACTTTACTATCTCCTTTATCTTCTTCGACAAACTGTATTTGGTGTCCGATGCGCGTTTTGATTGTTCTCAGACGTACCTTACCATCCACAACTGTATTCTCAGTTTTTTCCGGCGGTGCGTCTTTCCCATTCCAAACCCCTCCAATGACATAGGGACGATGAATGTCTCCATGCTCAAATGCAACCAACACTTCGTCATTAATTTCGGGCAGACAATCAAAGCCACGGTTTGCACCCGCGCCCACTCCGACGACTCGCGCCCAGTTACTTTCATCCGCTTCAGTCAGTGTCGGCAACTTAACTCGAACACGCCCCCAACCCTTCGGATCTTTGTTATTGCTGACAATGCCGACCATGAGGGTTTGTCCCGGTTGCAAATGGGTTTGAGGAGAGGGTATTTGACTTTCTCCCCGCAGCCCTCGCACACTAAATTCTGTCGTGTAGACTCCTTGTATATAGCAATGTCGCGTGTCAGTCACATAATACTTGCCGCTATATTTTCCTAAATCTGAGAGTTTTGCGACTCGTCCGGGTCGGATGGCGGGATCTCCTTCAGCGATCGCATCTGCTTGCACAAATTCTCCTCCCAACTCATCCACCAAAGCTTGTGCCATCAAATCAGCTTCATCGGTGCTAAAAATGGGTTGATCAACCACAATCATTTTGGGATTCGCTGGCTTACCATCAAATGCTTGACTTGTAGTTTTACCTTTGCCGTATTCTGTTTTGGTCAAAACTTGATCTGCACTTTTATTAGAAATAATTGGCTTCTTTTGCGTATAGTCCCACCCGCGCACTTCTACCTCGTTCACCTGTTCTGCACTAGTTACCCGCACCTGAAAGCTATGAATTTCTCGCAGCCATTTCAGATCTAATGAATCTCCGATTTTTGGTTTACGAAAGTTAAGTTTACCATCTTGTACAAATAGCTCAAATCCAATCCGGGCGGCACGTTCTCGCAAAAACTCCATGTTTGTTTGATTTTCTTGAAACACATAATCGTGAGTCGGATTACTGGTCTCGATCGTGCCTCCTTTAATTCCAATTTCGCCCAAAATCTTTTGCACAATGTCACTATCTTTCATATTCTGAAACGATCGATTAAAGCGCCCCCGATGCAAGCGATGGGCGACATCATAGCCACGAATGATAATTGGAGCCTGTGATCTCTGAGTGAAGTGAGTCTCGATCGCAGTAATCTCAGCTTGCAGCACAAACTCCTCATTAACTTCAGAAAATTCTGTTGCCTGCGTTGTGCTGGAGATGAAGCCAATCTTGATCGCTTTGCCAATTGTGAATGTGTTCTGATGTTCCCAAACTTGATCCTGCGATCGTCCTGAGAAGTAGCTGTTATTGAGCATCAGCGTAAACATCCCTGGCAGGTGTAAACTTTCTTCAACTGTGACTTGCAGAATGTCCTCCATCAGATTAGCTGAGGCGGGCTGTCCGTCAATTTCGAGGAGGAGTTCGGGAATGTAGAGAACAGGCATGGGGGGAAGGATGAGGGATGAGGGATGAGGGAGGGCTTTGCCCCGCATTCGCGAGGAGGGATGAATACGATTAGCGGCCGAAGATGGTGCGGTTCGATCGACTGTCTCCATTTCGGTTCGCGACGGCTTTGTTATTTCCTTGTGTCGTGGGTTCGTCGATCTCAGTTAAAGTGATGTCTACTTTTGCTTGTACAGGTAAACCATCGGCTAAAAACCGTGTCAATTTGTAAGTGATTTGTTCTACAAAACAACGTAGATATTGTTGGTCGCCCCAGGTGAATAAGTAAATGGGGGGACGTTTTCCAACGGCGCTACCTTTCTCTGCAAAGTGAACGGCTTTGATCAACTTTTTGAGGTAATCTAAAACGTCCGTGCCTTGTTCATAAGTATCAAACACAAGATTAGTAAGGGTGAGCGTGCAGGGTTCGGGATGGGCAAAACTAATTTTTGATAAACCAGATTTAGTGCGACTTCCGGCGCTTTGATTAAGGCGAACTGCCTGCTGAAAAACTAGCTCGGTCGGGTTAAACATAAACTCGATCGTGTCACTTTCATCGGATATCAACTTCGCTTTTTCGAGTTTTCCAGATGCGACGGTGTTGTTGCGATTTGCATTTGTCATAGGTTTCCTAATAGTTAAATAATCACCAAGGCAAACGACCGGAATGCTGTCCTTGACGCTCTCGCCTGATCGCTAATTGTTGCTGGAGTTGACCATAAATCACTTGGGCCAAAATTTGTAGGTTGTGATCGAAATTTTGAGCAGATTCGTCTATGGTTTGCGTGTCAGATTGAAGGTCGATCGTTTCTTCTAAAATATTCTGGTCAACAGGAGATACGTAAGCATTGGGATTGCGTTTAGCTTGAATCAAAGACTTCTGCTGATCCACCTTAAGGAGACTTCGAGAAGATTTTACGGATTGAGTTTTTTCAGTATTCGCATTATGAAAGCCCTCTGGGGTAAAGATTAAATCTTTTGATTCCGAAGAAGGTTGACTGTTAGTTGAGCGCTGTATTATTTTTGAATTTCTGCCTACACTATTCACTGCTTCGCCTGCTAATTCAGACAGATTTGACCAGCTAGACGGAGGAGCTTGCTCGGAAGATATGAATTCAATAGAGGCTTGTGATTTGTCGATTTGACTGTTCTGTATGGGTGAATTATTTGTAGGATGATTAGCAGATTTCGTCTGAACCAAACGAGTTTTTCTAAGCTTAGTTTGAACCGCCTGTAGATCAACTAGAGATGAATACGTTTCTACATCAATCCTACTGTTTTGTTGTTCAGAAAGCGGCTTTATAGAGGTTGAATTTACTCTTTCAACAGAGGAGCTAGACGGCGATCGCTGAATAATTCCGTGACCTTTAGCAGAAGCTTGCGAGGAGTTGAACAAGTTACTAGAATGAGAGGGTTTAGGATGTGCGCGGGCGGACGATCGCTGTAAGTTAACCGTTTGATTGATTGGCTGTAATTGAGCAAGACTCTCTAATACTCTCAGCGATCGTGCAACAGGAGCAATAGTATTCTCTTCCGATAAATTCACCTCACTTCGAGATTTTTTAGAACTAGAAGACGCTTGATTCAATAAATTATTAGAATTACTAAAAGTAGTTTCCGACTCAGCACTCTCAGGCTTTTTTTGAATAGGTGAAGCTAGAGTAGATGTCTGCTCCAAAGACGAATCGCTTTGGTTCTCTTTCAGCTTGAACTGAATAAGGTTCTGATTACTTGCCTGTTGACTATTTAATTCTTTGGAAGTGGTTTGTAAAGCAGAAATAGAGGGATTTTGTGAAGTTTTAGATGGGGCGATCGCAGGCTCATTGACTTCCTCTTTCAAACGATCGTTCTCAATAGCTTGAGATAAATTAGATTCTACAAAGCTGGCTGGAGGAGCGTTAGTTACCTCAGAATAATTATCTAACTCCTTACAATTTAGCAGCGTGACATCATTACTTCTTGATCTCTCTAAAGAGTCTTGTTCCGAAATAATTGATTTAGAATCAGGTACAAAGGCTTTTAACTGTAATTTAGAACCAGGAAGACCTTCAGATAAAGCAGATGTCTTTTCTTGTAACACCTCATTTTCGATCAATCTTGTGTCGTGTGTAAAAGTTTCAGGTTGACTAATCAGATTTTCAGCAGAATTCGCTACTAGAAATGGAACTTCAAGATGAGAAGATACGGTCGCTGCCTCCGTTTCCTCACTCAGGGTAGCAGATTCTAATTTCTGAACATTAAAAGAATCAGCTTGTAGAAAAGGAGAAATTGAAGATTTATCAAGCGCTTGAGATTCAGATAGATTGGCTGGTTGATTAGAAGGAATCTCTAGCGATCGCTGAATAGAATTCTCTAGCATGGAATCGTCAAAAGAAGATTCTCCAAAACTTTCAAAGGTGACATTAGAGGAAGCAGATTCATCTAAACTTTTAGATTGTTCTAAACTCGACGAAGTTTGGCGCTGAACGATATCACTAACATCCAGCAAAGGGATTGAATTCTGTTGTCTTGAAGCAGCAAATTTCTGGACATCAGGAGGCGGCTGTGAAACATTTTTGAGGACACTCCATCCTTCTGGTCGTTCCCAATCTGCTTGTTGAATGGTGACTTCTGTCTGTAAGCCTCCTAACAAAGGTGGATTTAGTATCTCAATTGTTGATGATTTATGTAGTGCTTCTTGCTTTAAATTGGCGACTTTTAATTGGACATCTGTCTCACTATTAGTTACTTGGTCGGATGCTGTTTGAGCTTGAGCGGTCACTATTTCACCCGGAGAGATGGGTTTAGATTGCAACACATTTTTGATAGAACTAACATTGCTAAGTTCTACAGCAACGGTATCTTTGGCAGTTTTAGAATTGGAGTCTGCTAATGCAGAAGTGACGGCGACCTCATTCTCTAAGGAAGATACTTCTTTTTGCTGGAATCCAGTAGTCTGGTTGGGAAAGTTGTGGAGTGCTATCTCAGACAGGTCAGGCGATCGTAATGTCGATCGCTGAATTTGGATAGAGTCAGTCTCTGGTTGAGTGCTAACTTCGTAAGTTTGAATAGAGCTTTCATTATCTGGCGAGCGACTTACTTGATCAGCAGGCGCGATATCTAATGTCTGTTGCATTAGAACTTCATCAACCTTTAAAGCACTTGACTGTGAATCTAAGTCGTTCTTTAAATCACTTTCTTTTGACTTACCTGGCGTACTAGTAATAGTTTGATTACTTGCATCAGATAGGTTTAAAGACTGAGTATTATTAGAGCTAATAGTTGCATTTTTAGAGATACCTTCGGGTGAGGAAAGCTTCTGATCAGCTAGTGATTGTATTTCAGGACTAGATTGTGCGATCGCTGCGATTATTTGCGGGTTGCTAGTATTAGAAAAAGCTTTACTGCTTGAAATAATCTCTCTTTGAATAAAGGAATCATTGACCTGAGCTTGAGCAGGACTTGTTTCTATTTTTAATTCTGTCTCAAAACCTGTAGCGCTCTCATCTGGAACGAGTGGCTTGATCAACGAACTTTCAGAGTTAACATAAGCAATCTTTTTTACAGCTTCCTGAATGCCATGAGCAATTTCTTCAGATTTTTGAATAGCTTCTCGCCGAATTAATTCTGGTGATTCTGGTTGAGTATTTGTAATTGAAGTGGAATTTTTCTCTGCTATGAAATCTATGTTTTCATTTTGATTAATTTGACGTGTCTCAGAATCGGAATGGGCGATCGAATCCACAACACCCTGAGTATCAAATGCGATCACTTCAGATTTCTGAATGGCTTCTCGCTGAATTAATCCTGGCTGAGTATCTGTGATTGAAGTGGAGTTTCTTTTTACTATGAAATCTATATTTTCATTTTGATTAACTTGACGTGTCTCAGGATTAGAGTGAGTGATCGGATCCACAACACCTTGAGTATCAAATGCGATCACTTCAGGTTTTTGAATAGCTTCTCGCTGAATTAATCCTGGCTGAGTATCTGTGATTGAAGTGGAGTTTCTTTTTACTATGAAATCTATATTTTCATTTTGATTAACTTGACGTGTCTCAGGATTAGAGTGAGCGATCGGCGCTGCAACACTCTGAATATCAGGCGTAGTTGCTTCAGTTCTTTGTGTAATTTCTTGCAGAATTAATTTTGGTTGATCGACTTCAGCAGAGAGTGTTTCTGCCTTTGGTTCTATTGAAAAGTCTACAATCTCATGTTGAACTACTTGAGTATTTGGTTGTACTTCAGACTTGTGATCGGCGATCGTCTCAACATTTTGAACGAGCTTTCTTTGAATTGGCACTGTTTGACTTGCTCTGACTTTAGATGAGTTATCTGTTGCCTTTGAAGTCCTCCAATCTTGAACAGAGTTTTCCTGATTGAGAGAGGAAATAGCCAATGAATTGTTTGATGAGATCGATTCTATTTCGGGTTCAGGCTGTAAGCCAGAGATTCTATAGATACCTAAGAGAGAAACTGCACCTAACGGCGATAAAAATTGAGGCTGCAACCACTCTTGACCTAACGGAGCAGGCGACAACAAGGGATTCTGAATCCCTAATGTATCTTCCTCTTTGAAATCAGCATCCACCATACGCTAGTTACTCGGAAAGAACCCACCCGAATTGAAATCTCGCCCATTTCGATGGAAAATAGAACCACCCGTATTGCCCGATCGCGCTGGATCTGAGTTCACAGCTACCTTAATTCCTTCATACGCTAAAGTCAGTTCCTCGATCGCAACCGTCTCCGCATCTGCCTGCAAAGGAGCCGCCTGCCAACCAATTGGAATCGCCCCAATCAGCGTCCAACACTGCATCGTCTCACCCGCCTGATTAAACAACAAAATGTTGATGTTACGACGATAAGGATTAATCTGCTGATGGCTGCTCGGCTCCAAACGAGTCAACATCTGATAAGCCCAGCCCCAAAAAGTCAAGTCGTTGGTAATGCCGCGTTTTAGCGTCACTTCTGAGAACTCTGTATGACCTAAAATAATGCGCTGTTGATGATTTACGCCGCCTTCGGAGTAGCGATCGTAGTTCACCCGCACGCTCAACCCCGAACATTCGCTAAAACACGCACTGATGCAGCTTTCCTCAATCTCCACATAAAATCGATTGGCGGTGACATAGTTTAATTCATGCACATCACTGCCCGTTTTCATCCGTTTAATCTCCTGTGCATTCCATTGCGATCGCGCTGGTTACGCAAGTCATTCTCCATGAGTTTCAAAACCATTTCCCCCAGCGTTTGCATCAGCATGGGGTCAGCCAACACCTCACCTGCAATCTGATTGATCAGTTTGGAATCACAGTCCTCTCCGACTCGCGTTAATTCAATCGGGTCAATTCTCATCTTTGAGCCAACTTAATCTGACTGAAGTGTAGTCAGCCCCATGAGATTTTGATAGTAGTCGAAAGTCGAAGATCGGCGATAGGAATGCTTGTCAAACTGCCCCGTACTCCGAAAGCCAAACCTGTTGCATCATCTCAGTTTTCTCTCCGCGATCGCAATACAACAAACTAATTTACAAGTCTCAGCGAGATAGCTGTGCAAGCCGTTCTGCAAGCCATAGCTTAATAATTGACTGACGGGTGACACCCAATCGCTTCATAGTCTAATGCTTCGATCATCCAGGTCGGAAAATCCACGTTGCCTCGTTTCTGCTCATGACCAGGGCGCTTGGCTTGGGAGAGGTCTAAGAATTCAGTGATGTCTTTCCCCTGGTCGAATTTAGCATCAAATTCTGTTGCTTTCATAAATTGTGACCTCTTCTTCTCGCGATCGCCGGACTGATTCCTATCCCTTTAGAAAAGCGATCGCCCTTCCATATCTCTAACTCAAGATCGCACTACAAGAGCGGCGAGCGCAAGAAACTGCATGGGCTGACCCATACTACAATGACCTAACAGGATCTAGATTAGACTTGAAAGCGATCGCACCACAGAGGCTGAGAGACATGGTTCAAGCAATTCCTCAACTGATGACCTTGGAGGAGTTTCTGGATTGGTATCCAGATGGCTATGGTCGCTATGAATTATGGAATGGGGTGGTGATTGAGATGCAACCGACTGGGCCTCACGAGCAGGTGGGTGGATTTTTGGGAATCAAGTTAGGGGTTGAGATTGATCGGTTGGCGTTGTCATATCTAATTCCTCGACAGGCGATCGTCAAACCAGTAGACAACGAGCAGGCAGGCTACAACCCAGATGTGATTGTGCTGGATCAAACTGCATTACAAGATGAGCCATTATGGAAAAAGCGATCGACGATTACTCAGGGGAAATCAGTCCGAGTTGTGGTTGAAGTGGTGAGTACTAATTGGCGAGATGATTATGGGCACAAATTTATTGACTATGAGGCGCTCCAAATCCCAGAGTATTGGATAGTTGATTATTTAGGATTGGGAGGAAGGCGCTACATCGGCAACCCCAAGCAACCGACCTTTTCGATCTATCAGTTAATCGATGGAGAATATCAAGTGCAGCAGTTTCGAGGGAGCGATCGCATCATCTCCCCTGCTTTTCCAGAATTGAATCTGACAGCAGAGCAAGTATTTGCTGCGGGATTGTAGCGATCGCCCTTCCATATCTCTAACTCAAGATCGCACGACAAGACCGACGATCGCTTGAAGTGCATTCAGCACTCTGAGATTTTGATAGTGGTCGAAAGTCAAGGATTGGCGATCGCTTTCTTTTGAATTTGTGGCTTCTGCATACAGTCAACCTTCAACCCGATTGTTTGAATGTGTCACTGGAATGGAGCGCAGGGGCTTGTATCTTTCATCTCGATCGTGAAGTTAAGTTCTTAGATCGGTGGCTGGCGCACCTAATCCAATAATCGCTTGTACGTGTGGATTTTGACGGAAGTTTGCCTGATCTCCTACCAATTCCTGAGTAGTGACGCGCCCTGTAACCACTTCAGCTTCCAGTTTCTTGAGCTTTTGCATCCAATCGGCTTGCGCTGGAGTTTGAGTCGTTGCACCTGGAGCATTTTGAATAGCTGCCAGATCGATCATCATGCCCGTTTTTTCTCGTCCAATCTTGCCAGATTTTGCGCCTCCTGTTGTCGAAAATTCTGCGCTCTTGGCTCGCCAATCATGTTTATGTCCTAATGCATTTGTGCTACCAGGGGCATCCGTCTCGCAGCCAATCAACAGCGCTCCGTCTCGCGTGGCTGTGGGCGGTTTGTAGCCAATATAGAGGTGTCCATAGGAGCCGTTGGGGAGAATGACTGCACCATTGATATCGACGTTGCCCAGTCCACCCACAGGCAGGTCTAACCCGTAGTGATGCGTTTCACCTGTTTCAGTACCTACTTTTGCATTAATGGCTGCACCAAACCCTTTCTTCTCTTTGAATGATCCAGTCTGCCCTTCGCCGATCGCAACACGGTGAGTTCCGGCTGTTCTGGTGTGGACTCCAGAAGTTTCTGCTTCTTCACCAATCAGCCATTTAAAGAATCGGTTTGGGTCTTTTTTGGCGGCTGGGATGCGGATATTCACTCGCCCTCCGTGGGAAAGCGCAACGGCTACTTGTTCTGTCCAGTTGTTGAGTGCCCCTTGGGTGTCGTAGTAATTTAAGCCGTATTGCATGACCACAAACAACCGCCGCACAATTTCGGTTGCCAGCGTGGTTCGAGTTTGAACTTCAGTACTCTCGTTCGCCGTTAGGTTTGCTCCTCCTGGATCTGTGAGTCGATTTTTTTGAGCCTGCGTGGGATCGGTCAAGGTATCTTGCCAGACTTGAGCATCGCGTGCGTAAATACGCTGTTTTGCAGCATTTGCCGTAGCGGGATCTTTACTTTCGATCGCATCGACCTTCCACATCGGAGGCTTATTCTGAACATTCTGCTGTGCCCGATTCACGCCAGCATAGGAGGCAGTCCATAGCCTAAATCCAGAGGGTAAATTTTCCCAGCCACCAAAATCTGTGCCCTCAGCGTAATCGGCTACTGGCATTGGAAAATTTGATCCTAGAACAACTGCATAGGCATGGATGTCTCCGTTGGTGAATCCTGAATCTTTTAACCAGGTTCTTCCGTTTGAGGATTGTGCAAGCTGTGCAAGCGCAGCGCGTTCAGGGGAGGTAAACAACCGAGTATCGTTTTTATAGAGTTGCTTGACGGCTGATTTAGCGTCCTTAGTATTTTTGCCGAAGGGCAGCACTTTATCAACATAGTATTTCTCAGTGCTGTTGAGGCTGTCGTAATCGGTGAATAAGCATTGAATCTGGGGAGTCGCTTGGATCGTTCCGGTTTGCTGCACTACATGAGTTAATTCGTGTGCCAACAATTCTTGCCCACTGCTGCTCTGAGGCGAATACGCTCCTTGTCGAAAGAAGATATCCCGTTGAGTGGTGAAGGCTTTTGCTTGCAGCGACTGATTTAACTGGTCAGCTTGAGGGCTGGTATGAATTCTAACGCCACTAAAATCGCTACCAAACGCTTGCTCCATTGGTTCTCGAATGCTGGCTGTAAGGGGCTGTCCGCTACCACGCGATCGTCGAATTGCGTTTTCTACCTCTGGATCTGCGGTCATACTGCTGGCTTCAGATTGCCGTTGGGCGATCGACTTCATCCTCAATTCTTCATCTTCAGCTATCTCTTGCCGTTGAATCGGTTGTGTCTGAATCTGATTGACGATTTGATGAGCCACCCGATCGGCTTCCTGTTCATACTTATCATTGGGCTGTCCGATCGTCAGTTTTGCCTGAATGGGAAACAGCGGTTTGGCGAGAAGGTTATGTGACTGAGCTTCTGAAGATGCAGGTTTTTGAGGTGCAAATGGACGGGTTGGAATCACCGAACTAGCGGTTGGATTCGTATTTGCTTTCTTTTGAATCTGCTGTTTCTGCATCACAAGCCTCAGCGTGAAGATGTTTTATTGTGGCACCGAAATGAATTACAGAAGATTAGACTTTCGTCGAGTTACACCCAGCCTTTGACTTCGGAATCGGCGATCGATCGTTCCAGCTTGACATACTCGCGTTTTGCCGCCTGTACCAAATGTTCCATCTTCACAGGCTGATTGGCTTCTGCTGCCAAAAATGCCGCATTCAGGGCAATATTGCGAATGTTTCCGCCAGCGACCGTGAGCTTGGCGAGTTTGTCGAAATCCAATCCTTGCGTGGGCGTTTGGGTGGGGAAGATTTGTCGCCAGATATCAGCACGCTGTTTGGCATCGGGAAAGGGAAACTGCACGACAAAGCGAATGCGACGCAGAAAAGCGGTATCCAGAGAGTCTTTGAGATTGGTAGTGAGAATGGCTAATCCCCGGTAAGCTTCCATGCGCTGTAACAGGTAGCTGACTTCGATGTTGGCGTGGCGATCGTGCGAATCTTTGACCTCCGACCGCTTGCCAAAAATTGCGTCGGCTTCGTCAAATAACAAAATCACGCCTCCCGTTTCTGCGGCATCAAAGACGCGACGTAAATTTTTCTCAGTTTCACCAATGTACTTGCTGACAACGGCGCTTAAGTCAATTCGATAAAGGTCGAGTTTTAGTTCGGTTGCCAGGGTTTCGGCGGCCAGCGTTTTGCCCGTTCCGCTTGACCCGGCGAAGAGGGCACTGATTCCTAATCCACGATCGCCTTTTTCAGCAAATCCCCAGGTTTCGTACACTTTGGCGCGGTGTCTAACCTGAATGGCAATGTCTTGCAGCATCTGCTGTTCGCGCTCTGGCAAGATCAGATCAGTCCACTCAGAATCGGACTCAATGCGTTGGGCAAGACTATCTAAATTGGGGCGTGCTTGAATTCGGCAGGTGTTCCAGAGTGTATTTTTGGTTTGGTTTACTGCTGTACGTGAAATCGTTTGAATTGTGGTGGCGTTGAGATTGAAATGGGAGGTAAGGGTTTCAATCGTCCCGTTTAACTCAGCATTGTCTTCTAAAGCGTTTTGCCAAATGGTGTACTGTTCTTGGCGCGTGAGTGGGGGAATCTCAAACGTGACTAAATAGCGTTGCCGGGGATGATGGCGATCGCGACTCATCACAACTAACGGACAGCGCACCGTTTCTATAAACTGAATAATCGATCGCCCTTTCTCGGTTTCTAGTAAATCTGAACTAAAATTGAGTAACAGCGCACTATTCGTTAAGATAGCTTCCCGTTCCCAAAGGCGTTGGATTAAGTGTAATGAATTGGGATCAGTGGGCAGTAATTCTGCATTCAAGCGATGGAGCGATAATCCTAATTTGTGGCAGGCTGTCGTAGCGATCGCTTGTTGGCTGACGGGATCGGCTCCACAGAGTTGCATGATCGGGAAACTTGAAAAATCTTGTTGCCACAGGGCAGAAACTTGGGCAGCGATTTGCTGGTGAGAAGGCTGAATCGGGTCTGAATTAAATTGGACGGATTCGACAAAGGTAGAGAGGCGATCATCCAAATGAGACAAGCCTGCCAGGTAATGAAGAATTCGTTCGTCAATGCGTAAAGGACTGGCTGTGAGTGCGTTGCCGCCGCCGATTTCAATCAGTCGCCAGCGTCGTAAAGGAGCCGTCGGGAGCAAGCCTGCCCAATCGGAATGGAATGAAAGTCGCAACGCTAAACCCAACGTCGGATAATTGAGTTGAGAATCGCCCTGGGCTTCTGCACACAAAGCCGACCAACCACTGTCAAATTCCATGCCTGCACAAAGTAACAGCACTTCACGATCGAACACCGACAGCCCAAAAATCTCACTCAACCGATCCAATGCAGACCCAAACGTGGGATCGATCGCTTCAAAATCGGGTGAAGTTTCAATCTGAGCCAGTTGACAGAGACGAGATCGAATTTGAGCGATCGCTGCCATCAAAAATTGTTGATTTTGTTCGTGCCAGGTTAAAGCTGTGATCATGCGCCGATCGCGATTTTTGGACGAGTATACCAACCTGATGTCACAGAATTAGCATCACTTTCTTCAACAAACAGCAGACTCTCAGCCCCATCAATTTGTACCCGAACCAGATAATCCGCCGCTTTGACCTCGCGAATGGGAATGGTGATCGTTTCTGTATCAACCGTACGATTGCTTGCTTGAAATAAATAAGTCACAGGTTGATCTGTCGTCCACTCATTGAGAATTAACAGGACTCGCTGTTGCGCTCCAACGATCGGATTCACTCGAACAACAACGTTAGCAGCGTATAAATTATCACCATCATCAACAGAATTGAGAACCGTTACATCAACAATCGAAGGACGCAAAACAAACGCCGCCACATTGGACTCGATCGCTCCCTGAATCACTTGTAAAGACTGCACACCCGATCGCAAATTTCGCAGCGACGAGAGCACAATCTGAGTTTCACTGATCTGATTTGGGGCAACTTCAAACCCACCGATCCTTACCCACGTTTGATCCCCGCTCAAATCTTTGCCGAGAATTAGAAGCGAACTGTTGGCCAAAATTGGCTCAAATTTCCCTGCTTGAGAGAGCACCATTTCGACGATCGGCTGACTGGTAAAAGGAGCAACCCCAGCAAATCGACGATCGCGAACGGGTAACGCTTTTTGTGCCAAATCTTCTCCGTCTACCACGACTACGGAGGCTTTATAAGCGATCGAGAGCGTGTAAGGGGATTGAAAAAACACCGACCAGACTTTAGAGAGATCTTCTAGCGACAGATCCATTGGCGTAAAGCGAATATCTTCGACTTGAGTCGCCAAATCTGATCCATCCAAAAAGCGAAAGTCTTCATCCGCCAGCGTTCTCTGAATCATTGCCCCAGTAATCACCGTATCGTCACTCAAAGTACGCACAATTCGTCCCAAAAGTCGCTGCGGTTCCAGTCGCGATTCATCTCCCACAAAGCTAAACATGTAATGTAAATCAAGTGCCGTTCGCGATTTCGTGGCCAATTCTCCTCTGCGATTTCGCTGTCTCAGATCAGACTTCTGATGCCAAACTGGATTCAATGCGGTCTGATACAAATACACATTTACCCGTCGCTCTAACGCCCCTCGCAGCAGCGTATCTGGGCGATCGGTCGTCACTTGAAATCCTTCTTCTGCCACTTGATCTTGCAGGATTTTGCGGAGAACAGCGGTGACGGTCGCGATCGCGAGATGATTGCTCATGGATAAAGGGAGGAGGGAGGAGGGAGGAGGGAGGACGGAGGACGGAGGAAAAGCGCTGGGTGTTGTATGAATATCAAGATCAATATCAATTCACTCCTCACTCTTATGCTGATACCAGTCCTAGTTTGAGAACTTTGACGATCGCTTGCGTTCGGCTGCTGACTCCGACTTTCTCGAAAATGGCGGTGAGGTGAGCTTTGACGGTGGCAACGGTGATGTAGAGATGTTTAGCGATTTCTTCGTTAGAGGCACCTTGTACGAGCCACTTCAACACTTCCTGTTCGCGATCGGTGAGCCGACAAGCCTGACGCGCCTGAATCGATCGACCTGCGTAGAAATGGAACAGCCGGAAAAAACTCGTCGCGACATCGGGAGGCAAATAGACTTGATCTTGCAAAACGGTCGCGATCGCTTCACACAAATGAGCCGCTAACCCTTCTTTGAATACGTATCCACAGGCACCTGCTTGCATTGCTCGAAACACCCATTCATCCTCTTGATGAGCCGAGAGCGCAAGAACTTTAGTCGTCGCATTTTGGGCTTTTTGATGCAGCAGGAAATCAATGCCACTGCTCTGTGACAGTTCTAAATCTAATAAGACTAACGTGGGATGTTGTTCTGCCGTGAGGTGAATGGCTTGATCGACAGTCGCCGCTTCACCCACCACTTGAAACTGCATCGATCCAGTGACGCTATAAAAGTCGAGTAGCGTTCGTAATCCTTGACGAAAACTGGGGCGATCGTCCACTAACAAAACAGAAATAGTAAGGAGTGACATGGTAGAGAAACCTGAGTGGGGAGGTGAACTTTATGAGCTAAGTCGGGGAAGGACAATCGAAAACTGCGCTCCGCCCTGGGGCAAATTTTCGGCCCAGAGACTGCCTTGATGGTCGAGAATAATCTTCTGAGCGATCGCCAGTCCTAGTCCTGTGCCGCCGGAGCGTCGAGAGTAGAAAGGGACGAATGCCTGGGTGAGATCGGTGGGCGATAAGCCTGATCCCTGGTCAGAGAACTCGATCAAAACTTCGGAGTGAAAAACTTGCCAGTGACAGGAAATTGTGCTTCCCGGTGGGCTGAAATGAATTGCATTACTCAAGAGATTGTCAAACACCTGTCGAATCTGCCAACCGTCTACCGTCAGCATCGCCGAGGAATTTGAATAGTGAATCTCTAGCTGTTTGTCAGCGATCGCTTCCTTGAGTTGGGTCACGCTGGCTTGAAAGAGCGATCGCAGGTCGCAGGCTGTGATATTGAGTCCTGCTTGCGAGCCACAATAGAGTAAGTTCTTCAGGTTTACACTCAGATCTTTAGCGGTTTCTTGAATCGTTTCAACTTCTTGTCTGAGCCGTCCTTCTGGCAGTTGTAAATGAAGCAGATCTGCATGGAGACTAATCAGCGATAAGGGATTTCGTAGCTGATGTTCAACTCGTTGTACGACCTGTTCTAAAAGCTGTATCTTGGCTTCTTGACGGGAATACTCCTCGTGTAAGAGTAGTGACTGCCTGATAACGTGGGCTTGTTGTTGGATAATAGCTTGCTGGTGATCAGAGAGCCATTCATCACAGCATACTAGCAAGTACTCACAATCAGGTCGCAGCGATAATAAACAAACATAGGATTTGTAATGAACTGCTGACTTAAGTTCTACGACCTGTAGAATAGACAGAATTTGTTCCTGGCAGGCTTCGACTTTAACGGCGATCGCTTCTATATCCAAATCAGAATTCAAATCAGAATCCAACTTGGAGGAATCGCGATCGCAATAAGTGATCACTTGACGATCAGAATTGAGCGATCGGAATACAAGACAAGCTGCAACCAGGGGCAATTGGGCTGCTAACTGCTTGAGGTGGAGATGATAAACATCTCTCGTGTCCAGCAGGCTAAGTGAACACATATTAAGTAGTGTCTAACGCAACGAATTCTTTGGAAAAAGTTGAATAGAGTCGAAAAGACTTGCCTAGAAGCGTTGGATAAAACTAGGAACCACACAAACCAGACCGAAGATTAACTGATAGATCAAAAAGACATCTAGCGGTATTACCTCATTTTAATGCCCCCTGATTCCCTAAAAAGAGGAAATGGTACTAAAAGTTACTCATCGCCTAGATTAATCGCAATGAGGGAGAATTTATCCATTCCCACATATTTTTTAAAATTTCGACAAAGGTCTAATAACGTTTGGGTGATCAAATCCCTAATCTATAACCTGTACGGTCTATCGACCTGAGTTCTATGATTTCTGCGATCGCCCAAACCTTGGCGGAAATTCTGTCTAGTGAAATTTCGTTCATTCGTAAAGAGCAGATTTACTTTAATCACCCTGGCACAAAATCCATTCCAGGACTGCGCCTCAATCTCTACTGCTACGACTTACGCGAACATTGTTTTGCCCACGCGGTTAGCGATCCAGACGCTTCCGAGTCAATTTCATCAGAAAATTCACTTGCTAAAAGGGTCGATGTTTCGTTTTTGATCAGCGTTTGGGACTCAACCGCCCTGAGCGAACAGCATTTGATATCGGAGGTGTTGACTCTGCTATTACGACATCATTTTCTACCCGAAGCGTCTCTCGCTCCCGTTTTGCGACACCAGGGGCTATTGCCTATGAGGGTTTCGGGTCAAGACCTGAGTGAAACGGCACAACTCTGGCGAGCGTTAGGCGTGCCGTTGCGGCCCTCAGTGCAGGTAGTTGTCACAGTGCCTTTTTGCTCACATGGCTCACCTTGCGTAGTCAGTCAACACAATTAACTTTTTTACTTAACTTGGAGGACTTCTGCTCATGGCCTTAGATTACTTTGCTCCTGGCGTATATGTTGAAGAGGTCGATCGCGGCAGTCGTCCGATCGAGGGTGTGAGCCTAAGCGTTGCCGGGTTTGTTGGTTTTACCGAAGACATTCGCGGCGGGGCAGAACAGTTCAAACCGATGTTGGTGACGAGTTGGGATCAATATTTGCAGTACTTTGGCAAACCAGGGTCTACGGGATTCGCAGGATTTCCTGGAGACCCCGCAAAGGTTGATGACCCCAAAGCTAAAAAGGATTTTTTCTTTTATCTCCCATTCGCGGTGGACGGCTGGTTTAAGAATGGAGGCGGTCGGTGTTGGGTGGTGAGTATCGGTCGTAAACCCCCCATCAAGGGCTACGAGGAGCCGTCCCCCAATGGCATTAAACTACTGCTCCACAACGCCAGCAAAAAGCCTTCTTTAGTCTTTAAATTCAAAGCACCTGCAACGCCTGCCCCTGCTGCTGACTCAACGCCTGCAACGCCTGCTGACCCAAATGCGGAAACTCCCGCAACTCCTCAATTGCCTCCCGCTCCCGCGCCTCGTCCTCTGTTGATTTCGATTCAACCTGATGAACCGCTAGATGGTAGTTTTGATACGGGCGAATTCTTCAAAATCGTTGTCCGAGATGACGAAGAAGTTCTAGAAGAACACAGTGGCTTAACCATGCGGCAAGGGGTTGATGCAAAGGTAGGAAGCTATGTCATTACGAAGCTTGCTGATGCAACCAATGGGTCAAAACTAATTACGGTAGAATTGCCCACAGACGTAACCGCTTTGACGACAGATACTGCAAATCCGGCTAAGGCGATCACGGCGGCGATCGCTCAACGCCCCACTAGCGGCACTCATGAACTAGTTCCTCCGCCCGAAAGTCTCGATCCAGCCACTTGGACTCAAGAGTTGCAAGGGGTGCGGAAGAAGAAGACAGGCGTTCAGGGAATTTTTGAAGTTGACG
The DNA here is from genome assembly GCF_052939495.1 of Phormidesmis sp. 146-12. Taxonomy (NCBI): domain Bacteria; kingdom Bacillati; phylum Cyanobacteriota; class Cyanophyceae; order Leptolyngbyales; family Leptolyngbyaceae; genus Phormidesmis; species Phormidesmis sp. 146-12. Next base: position 42,665 of record NZ_JBJPHS010000012.1, read on the forward strand.
AAGTGGCGATGATTTCCTGTCCTGATTTGATGCTGGCGCTGCAACAAAGCTGGCTCGGTTGGGATCAGGTCAAAGGCTTTATGGAACTGATGATCGGCAACTGTGAAAATGCGTTTCCCAGTCCAGCTTTTCGCATGGCGGTGATTGATGCTCCTCCGATGAAAGGCGAGGAAATCGTTTCTCCAAAAGAACACACGCCCCAGGATGTGGATCAATGGTTAAGCAGCGATTTGAATCGCCGATCGCAGTTTGCTGCCCTTTACTATCCCTGGATTGAAGTGGCAAATCCTGGAGACAACGGCAAGCCAATTTTCGTACCGCCTTCAGGTCACATGATGGGCATTTGGGCGCGGGTAGATCAGGAGCGTGGGGTATTTAAAGCTCCCGCCAATGAAACGCCGCGGGGAGTGTTGGGCTTGGCTTATGAAGTCAATATTCGAGAACAAGAATTGCTCAATCCCAAAGGCATCAACTGTATTCGCAACTTCTCGACCTACACCCGCGGTTATAAAGTTTGGGGCGCTCGTACCTTAGTCGAACCTGACAATATTCAATGGCGTTACATTAGTGTGCGACGGTTGATGAGTTATATTGCCAAGTCGATCGAGATGGGTACGCAATGGGTCGTATTTGAGCCTAACGATCAAGATTTGTGGGCGAGAGTCAACCGCACCGTCAGCAATTTCTTAGAAGGATTATGGCGACAGGGCGCTTTGTTTGGCGGTTCTCCCGCAGAAGCGTTTTATGTCAAATGTGATGCCACGATCAACACGCCCGACACGATTATGAAAGGTCGTTTGTATATCGAAATTGGCGTTGCCCCGGTTCGACCTGCGGAATTTGTGATCTTCCAGATTAGTCAGTGGTCGCCCAATCAGTAAGTTTGAGTTGTGGATTTTGATAGCTGAAGGAGAATTGAAATGGCGATCGTAACGGTTGAAAATTTTGAATTAGTGATCGACGGATTGGACAGTTTGTTGTTTATGAGTGTGGATATTCCGCCCTACAAAACCGATGTTCAAGGGGGAGATGTGCAGATGTCAGGCAAACGAGGAGGCGTGCGCCAAACCTTAACCAAAAAGCGAGAACAATCTGCTCAAATTACCTTAAAAACACTAGCCAGCGGCGATCAAAAAAGCACCAGTTCCAAAATGCGTACCTGGCTGCAAGAATGTATGCCCAAGTCTGAAAACGGCAAAGGCTTTCCCGATTCGGCCCGCAAAAAAGGCTCGATCGATGCCTACAACTCAGAAGGCACCAAAATCAGTTCCTGGCGACTCGACAACGCCTGGATTTGCAAATACACGATCGACTCCCTGACGATCGACGGCGGACTTTTTGAAGAAACCTTCACCCTCCAAGTCGATCAATTTGAACGCGCTTCTTAAAACGGTGTGAATTCGGTGAATTTTTCCGCTTCGTTGTTTAGCGCTTTTGCCCCCCAACCCCCCAATCTGGGGGACTTTCAGATTATATTCTTCTTTCAAAGTCCCTCACTCGTGGGGGATTTAGGGGGCTGCCCGGATTTGTACCGCAGCGAAGGAGTCCCTCATCCCTTCTGGAATCCCCTCATCCCTCATCTCTTCCTGAATTCCCTCATCCCTTCAAATTGGAGAACCCAATATGGCAGACGTTCCAGAGTATTTATCTAAAGACAGTTTTGATGTCGAATTGACCGATTTGAAGAATCTAATTGTCAAAGAAGTCAGCGGTTGGCAAGTCGATATGTCGCCCGCTCAGGCCGAGAACTCGATCGGCTCTGGGCCCAAAGGCAAAGCCCTGATTCTCAGCGTCCCCAGTCAGCCTAAATATGGCAGTGTCAAAATCGTTCTCATTCCCGGCAAACACCAGCAGGGTGACGACACCAAACTCTATCAGTGGTATTCAGACTGCTCCTCAAAAGCCAACTTGGGAGAAGCAGCTAAGGCGCGATCGCTCCGCAAAGATATGACCGTCAACGTCTACTATTCAGGCACCGACGGCAAAGTGGGCATCAAATACGACTTTAGCGGAGTTCTCCCCAGCAGTTTTGAAGTCCCGGCTCGAACCGCAACTAGCAGCGATTTGGAAACCTGGACATTCGAGTTGCAATTTGAACGCATGAAATTCTCGCTCAAAGATCCTTAAATGCCTACTGCTTTTCCCGAAATTCTCACCGCTTGTCGCTTTTATTTGGAACTCAAACTCGACGGCAGCGACGATTCTGTAGACGGCTACTTTAGCGAATGTCAGGGCTTTCAGGTGAGCCAAGCGGTAATCGAGGCTTGCGAAGTCACCCCTCAAACCTGGGGCAAAGCGGGCACGTCGATCGGTCGAGTGGTTCGCACCAAAATTCCGGGGAATGTCACCTACACCAATCTGATTTTGCGGCGAGGTCTGACCGTCTCAGCAACGTTGTGGAATTGGATGGAAACGGTGGGGCAGGGCAACTGGTCAAAACAGCGTCGAGACGGTTCGCTAGTCGTGTATAACCAGGCAGCCGAGGCGCAATTTCGGTTGGAGTTTCAGTCCGGCGTGCCTATGCGCTACAGCATTACAGATTTGAGTGCAGCCGAAGGTGGATTTGTCGTCGAAGAGTTGGAAGTGGCAGTAGAAGGATTGAAGCGGGTTGCAGTGAATTAAGGAGCGGAGAATTAAGGAGGCGACATGCAAACTGAATTTGAGTTTACGTTACCCAAAGGCTATCTTGATGGCGAAGGAAATCTGCACCGTCAGGGCGTAATGCGATTGTCGAGAGCGATCGATGAAATCGTTCCGATGCGCGATCCGCGTGTCAAAACCAATCCTGCTTATGCAACGGTGATCATCTTAACGAGAGTCATTACGCAACTGGGAATCTTACAGGAAATTACCCCAACTGTGATTGAGGGATTGTTCGCTTGTGATCTGAGTTATTTACAGAAGTTTTACCGTCAAATTAATGAATTAGAAGATCCTGGCAACGTGTCAACGAATACTTCGCCCTCACCAAATGTATTGCAACTGAACGCTTCTTAAAACACGTTAGAACATGAAACCGATCGCATTCAATTTCACACTTTCCAAAGGATTGATCGACGCTACCGGAAAATTGCAGCAACAAGGAACGATGCGGCGGGTGACTGGCAACGATGAACTTTTGATCCAGAACGATCGCCATCTGCAAGACGACCCCAACTATGGAACGCTAATACTCTTATCACAGGTGATTACTCAATTGGGAACCTGGGAGACGATCGCGCCCTCCGACCTCGAATCTCTGTTTCTGACTGACCTCACCGACCTGCAAACCTTATTCAATCATCTCAACCAGCCCTACGTCGAGTGTTGCCCATCGGGGGAATTTTTGGCTACCCCTTAGAGCAGCTATACGAGGAGGTAGCCTTTATTGCGCTGCACTTTCACTGGTCACGCGACGAGATTTTGAACCTGGAACACGCAGAGCGGCGACGCTGGGTTGAGGAAATCAAGCGGCTGATTTGAGGAAAAAGAAACCGAAAGAAGGATGGAATAGGACGGGGATGATCTAGGATTGGGAAATTAGCGTGATCGAGAAATTTTAACCATGAGTAATGCTCCATTCAACGACGAAATTACACTAGCAGAACAAGCCGAAGCGCTAGGTCGAAAAGCACTGAAACTAGGGTTAATTCCCAGTTTTGTGGTGCGTCATTTTCCAGACAGTTGGGAGTTCTACATTCCTAACGAAAAAGAATCAGCGATGCGTTCTCCCGAAGAGGCTTACTTGTATTTAAAGAAGCTGATTGGTTCGTGAGTTATATCGTATCTAAAACTTTATGAATTGTTTGATAAATTGATTCCAATTCGTGATCGGTGATGCAGTAAGGTGGCATTAGATAAAGCGTATTACCAAGTGGACGCAGAAAGAATCCCAGATCGAGAAAGCGATCGCGCAAATCAGACCCGATCGTGTTGAAATAACCTGATTGCTCCTGCGTTGTGATTTCCATTGCTGCGATCGTTCCACAAACTCGGATTTTTTCGACTCTAGAATGTTCCTTTAGATATTGATTTAAGTATTGACGATGCTGAGATTCCAGCTCTCGAAACCGTTGTGGAGACTGTTCTAAAAGTGTGAGGGAAGCCAATCCTGTGGCACAAGCTAAGGGATTCCCAGTAAAGGAATGGCCGTGCAGAAACGCTTTACTCGCGTCGTCACTGTAGAACGATCGATAGATTTCCTCACTCGCCAATGTCACCGCCAGCGGCAAACAGCCCCCTGACAATCCTTTCGACAAACAGAGAATATCAGGAGCCGTCTGGGATTTGAGACACGCAAACAACTCGCCCGTTCGCCCAAAGCCCGTCATCACTTCGTCATAAATTAGCAGCACGCCAAACTGATGAGCCAAATCTTGCAGCGATCGGAGAAACTGCGATCGACAAATCCGCATTCCCCCCGCCCCTTGAATCAGCGGTTCGATAAAAATGCCTGCATAGCGATCGCGACTTAAATAAGATTCAATCTTCTCTAACACCTGATTTTCACGATTCTCAACTTCAGAATCTTCATCAAACGTCGCTGGAAATGGCACCACATCCATCTCAAACATCAACGCCCGAAACGGCTGCCACCAGTCACAACTTCCGCCGATCGACATGGCTCCGATCGTATCGCCGTGATAGCCCCCCTCAAAGCCCAAAAAGCGTGTGCGAGGTTCGCCTTGATTGCGCCAATATTGACACGCCATTTTGAGCGCCACCTCGACGGAAGTAGACCCATTATCTGAGAAAAACACCCGCGTCAAAGCGTTTGGTAAATGCGTCAGCAGTCTGCGGGCTAACTGCTCGGCTGGCTCGTGGGTAAAGTTGGCAAATATGACCTGTTCTAGCTGTTTTGCCTGGTAATAGAGCGCTTCAGCAAGTACAGGATGGGCATGTCCATGAATTGTCACCCACCAGCTTGAGATGCAATCCATCACCCGTCGCCCGTCTTCCAATTCTAGCCAGATGCCATCTCCTCTCACGACTTTGAGCGCTGGAGGAGCGGTTTTCATCTGCGTAAAAGGTCGCCAAATCGGAGAATCAGAGGAGTTCATAGAATGAGCGATCGCAAAACAATCCGCCTAAATTTCTAAACTCAATGTACCAGTCCATCCCGACTAATTGAATCAATTCTTTTATCCTTCATCGCCCATTCTTCAATTTGGCTGACATGCCCAGAGGTGAAGCTGCGAATGCTCTGATCAGCTAACCGCACCAGCAAACAGCCCCGATCGCTAATCCCAACCGCCTTACCTGTCACAGTTTCCCCATGCAGTTCAATCGTAACGGTATGACCCAAGAGAGCATCACGATCGCGCAAATCAGATAATAGAGACTGCAAAACAGATTGGTTTTGAGAATACTGTAATGATTGCCAAGGCGTAGTAATCTTTAAAAGATGAGCACGAATGCGATCGAGAAAAGCAAATTCATCAGGAACCGCAACCACTTCATGGAGACTAATCGGATTGATCATCTCTTTTAACTTAGAGAAATCAGCACAACGATTCAGTCCAACGCCTACAACTAGCTTTGTATAGTCTCCCTGAGTAACGCCCTCACAGAGAAGACCTGCCAATTTTCTTTGATTTAGCCATATATCATTCGGCCACTTTAGGCGCAACTGATGGTCTAAATCGGGAATCAATTCTTCAACCGCATAAATCACCGCTAAACCTGCGATCAAACTAAGTCCCGATAGCTGTGAGGTAGGAATGTGTAGCACAACACTCAACGTCAAAACTCCCGGTGGTGCGTACCAAGTTCGCCCATGTTGCCCCCGCCCCTGAGTCTGTTGTTGAGTAAAGACGACGGCTCCAGATTCTAACTGAGTTAAATGCTCGATCACCCATCGATTAGTACTCGGACAGCTTTCTAACCAATGCAGCCAACTAGGAGCGTCTGGAACGATCGCACTCATATATCGCACTCCTATTTCTTGTCCAACCATTAAAAGAGCCTACCATTTCGCTTAAATTCTTAAATTGTTTATGGAACCCAATCTAGACGAGCCTTATCACTCCAAAGGTAGATGGAATCTTAGTATTAGTTACTACTTTCGTTGGTCGCTTCCCTATCTCAAGGTAGGCAGAGATTTAGATTTGAGATTGCTAATCTTAACTCATGGAAAACGCACCAGGGAACACGAGCCGCAACGGTTTCTTACTGAAGTTCTAATCTAGAACAACAGGAGTGTTTATAGGACAGAAATCAGAGCGGTGTAAAGGTTAAATTGCATCTTTACCAGGTCACATCAAAGGGTTAAGCCTTTACTCAGTGCGGTCTGAGCTTGTGAACGTTAGTGATTGATCATGTAAGTACATCTTGAATTTAGAGAACATTAGCAGAGGGAAAACACAATGGGTATTCTAGCTTGGATTGTTTTAGGTTTAATTGCAGGCGCGATCGCTAAAGCTATCTATCCCGGTCACCAAGGCGGCGGCATTTTGGGAACGATGATTTTGGGTATTGTAGGGGCCTTCTTGGGCGGTACGCTGTACACGGTTTTGACAACTGGGACGCTCGCTCTAGGCTCGGTTGGTCTGAGCTTTGGCGGTATTGTAGTCGCTGTGTTGGGTGCAATTTTGGCGCTGTTTATCTACTACGCCGTTGCAGGTCGCAATGCCTATTAGATTGCTAGGGTGATTGAAGGTGATCATAATAGATCGTCGTAAAGCGATCGCTTCGTCACCAAACTCTACAAGCCATTCTGCGGAATGAACAAGAACCCCCGACTTCTTAAAGAGGCCGGGGTTTTTTATCGCTCAGGTTTCTAATCACTTGGGGCTAAAACTTGAGCCGATTTAGAGTACTTTCTCGCATCAGTCGATCGTATAATACCCAATCAATTTGTTAATGCTACAGATCCTTCGCCCCCTAAATCTCCCAGTCTGGAGGACTTTGAGAATCCGAGACTGCTTGATTTAGGAGATCCCCTTTTGCATATCATTTCTACCTAATGATCAGAGAAATACTTGCTCAGGTTTGTTTATTAAACTTGCAGCGGTCTAGCATACAAACGTAGAGAAAATCAAGTCTACTTGCACACAGGCTTTTTGGGTGTTTTACGCTTCAATTAAGAGAGGATTCTTCCACAGTAAGGTTATGGAACGCTCATCCTCACTTCGGCTCAAAGAACTCGCCACCCTATTTTTTAGATTGGGCATCATCGGTTTCGGCGGCCCCGCTGTGCACATTGCCATGATGGAAGATGAGGTCGTCAAAAAGCGACAATGGCTGACACGGGAGCAGTTTCTCGATTTGCTGGGCGCGACTAACCTGATTCCTGGGCCCAACTCGACAGAAATGGCGATTCATATTGGCTATGTCTATGGAGGATGGCTGGGTTTGATTGTGTCGGGCGTTGGATTCATTTTGCCTGCGATCGTCATCACGGTTGCATTCGCCTGGGTCTACGTTACATTTGGTACGATTCCTCAAATTGCATTCCTGCTTTATGGGATCAAACCTGCTGTGCTGGCGATCGTCTTAGATGCGCTCTGGCGCTTGGGCAAAAAAGCCGTCAAAACTCGTAAGCTTTGGGTAATTGCGATCGCCGTCTCGCTCCTCGTCTGGTTTGGTCGCGTCAACGAAATTGTTGCCCTCTTAAGCGGCGGATTGTTGGGAATGATTTGGCTTCAGTTTCCCGATCGCGGCAATTCTACAGAAGAGGCGAATCTACTTATCGCTGGTCTTGTGACGGGCACAGTTTTGCAGGCAAGTGCGGCGACTGTGGCGACTTCTCAAGTTTCGCTGTGGCAGTTGGGATGGTCGTTTCTCAAGATTGGCAGCATTTTGTTTGGGGGAGGCTACGTCTTGCTGTCATTTATTCAGGGCGAATTTGTTGAGGGATATGGCTGGCTGACTCAACAACAATTGTTGGACGCGATCGCCATTGGTCAATTTACGCCTGGCCCGATTCTTTCGACAGCCGCCTTTATTGGATATGTAATCGCAGGTATTCCGGGAGCCATTGTCGCAACGGTTGGAATTTTCTTACCATCCTTTATTTTTGTCGTTGCGTTAAATCCTTTTATTCCATTCTTTCGTCGATCAAAATGGGCATCCGCATTTTTGGACGCAGTGAATGCGAGTGCGTTGGCGTTGATGGCTGTCGTCACATTACAGTTAGCAATCGCAACTCTAGGAAAACCGACGGCTCCTTATCTTGATTTTTTGGCAGTCGCGATCGCGCTAGTCAGTGCTGTTTTAGCGATTCGATTTCAGGTAAATGCGGCGTGGTTGGTAATCGGGGGAGCAGCGATCGGGTGGCTGGCCTTTTCGCTAGGCTACGCTCAGTAAAGCGATCGTCATAAGTGTAAATTGTCACCAAATTCACACACAAATTCCGTGATCCCCAGCCCTACCGATTCGGGAAGAAAGCGGGGTATCTCTCGTTCTTCTGATGTCTAAAAAAGGTCAGATGAGGGAAAAATTCACGCTGCACCAAATCAAGCCAGTACACCAAAGTCTGCATGACTTCTTTGAACCCAGCTTCTCGCCAAAGGGTACGGGCACAAAGGAATAGGTGATTTGGCACATCTATTAGCACATCTATCTATATAGTGAGCATCCGATTGACTGAAATTGCAGAAGGGAGCGATCGAGACCCGCCTGATCCAACGCTCCTGACACTTACGATGTCCGCTTTACCAAACGAATCGTTGCGCCCTGATCCCTGAAAAACGGCATGGATTGGACGAACTAGACCATCCGAAAAAATTTGCTTCTCAAAAGTAACCAAAATTTACATCTCTAACTTCTAGCTGATTTATTCGTCGGACTGCTGATTAACATTTGAGTTATTTATTATCCGCCTAAGTCCAAATCGGTTCGGGGACTTCCATCCCACAGCTAATGCCTTTAACAGTCTGGATGTGGTCAACCTGACTACTCTTTTTTGACGCTTAACCCTGAAACAAGTCGGATACCTATGACAACGTTTAATCCCGCAATCCTGAAAACCCTCGACACTCCTACCTGGCAGCGATCGACGGTTGGCTTTCCAGAATGCGTTCTCAAATGGCGGCGCAAACAATTGATCGTTTACCCTACCCAATCGCCACAAGGCAACTCACTACCGCCTTTGGCCGACCAGGAATGGCTAATCGAATGTCTCAAGCGTTCTCCTATCCGCCTGGTTCGCGTCGATGCTAGTTTCAGCGAAGCCGCCCTCAAATTTTGGGCAGATGCTTGCGAAAAAGCGGGGAAGACACTCTACTTGCGTCTGCCTGCCGCCTCCCGCCTGCCCCAAAAGCGCAGAGGACTCTGGTGGTGCAAACGAGCCTTTGATTGGAGTCTGGCCACCTTGATGCTGCTGGTGTTGAGTCCGGTGATGTTGGCGATCGTGCTGGCGATACAGATTTTTACTCCTGGCCCAATTTTGTTTCGTCAATGGCGTGTTGGTGAACGGGGCAAGCTGTTTCGAGTGCTCAAGTTTCGCACGATGAGCGTGGATGCCGAAAAAAATCACCATGCTGTGATGTCCAATCAGTCACAATCGAGCCTTCATAAGCGCGAAGACGACCCTCGCATCACACCTCTGGGCAGGTGGTTACGCAAATACAGCCTGGACGAACTGCCCCAAATTTTTAACGTGTTGCGCGGTGAAATGAGCCTTGTCGGCCCGCGACCCTGGGCCCTGTATGATGCTGTTCGGATTCGCCCAGAACTCCAAGAGCGACTGAATGCCTTACCAGGAATCACCGGAGCGTGGCAGGTTGAAGCGCGATCGACGTTATTAGACCTTGATATGGTGAACGATCGGGATTTACAATATCTCCGCGATTGGTCGCTATCAGGCGATTTCAAGATCCTATTACGAACGGTGCCCAAGGTACTCTCTGGATTTGGGGCTTGTTGAGAGAATGGTGAGCGGTTTGCGAGTACTCATGCTTTAGACCTTAGACTTTAGACCTTAGACTTTAGACAAACGCCACGGAATTCCCTAAATTGGTGACATTTGACCTCAGACTTCAAACTCAAAAGCTGCTTTGCACGGAGTCTAAAGTCCAGAGTCTAAAGTTTAGAGTCCAAATCTTAGCCAAAGTTGGCGTTGCTGAATCATGGGATGAATTGCCCCAATGTGAAGGGGAACCAAATGTTCAAAGTCCCCCAGAATGGGGGATTTAGGGGGCGAAAAGCTTGACGCTTCTCACAGATTCATCCCTCCAATCAGCAATGCCCCAAAGTTTACAGGTACAACTCATACACTCATTGCAAACCGCCGACTTTAACCTGAGTTTCGGCCCCTCTAGTCTAATTATTTATGCGAGCTAAGAAGTTTCCTAATCCAGTGCGTAATCTTGTTAGAGGAAGCAACCTTTGGCAAGAAAATTCTTTGATCTTACGTGAGTTTCAATATTTCCCGTGGATAGCGATCGCTGCAATCACGTTTGCATTGTGTTCGGCAGCATTTGAGGGATTTGGCTTCGGATTCCTGCTTGCATTTCTCCAAAGTTTGGTGAGTCCCGATGCACAACCTTTTCAAACGGGAATTCAATGGTTTGATCTTTGGGTTCTAGATATCAATTCTTCGGCTACCAATCGACTGTACCGAGTTTCTGGCTTGATTTTGGTGTCAACCTGGATTCGAGCAGGCTTTAATTATTTGACGCAGTTTTATACCGAACTCTGTCAACAAAAATTAGTCGATCGCTTGAGAAAACGCATCTTTGAGCAACTACAAGCAGTCAGTCTCAGCTACTTTGGCAAAACCAATTCAGGAGAACTGATCAACTCGATCACAGGTGAAATCGGTCGCCTACAAATTGCCTTTGGACTGTTGGCTTATATAATCACCAAAGGATTAACTTTGCTGGTCTACGTGACGTTGATGTTTTCGATCTCCTGGCAGTTAACGCTAGTGTCTATCGTATTGTTCGGTTTATTAATCGCAGGATTAACCAAACTGAATGCACGAGTGCGCGAAAGTAGTTTTGCAGTTTCCACAGCGAATGGAAAATTCACAGCGATCGCATTAGAGTTCATCAACGGAATCCGCACTGTACAAGCCTTTGCCACCCAGGACTATGAGCGAAAACGCTTTTATCAAGCCAGTGGTACTTTACAAAAGGCCAGCATGAAAGCGGCCTCCCGGTGGGCACTGGTGCGGCCGGTAGCAGAAGGGTTGGCCACGACGGTTTTGATTAGCATGATCATTCTGGCCATCACCGTATTTGTCGCAAACGGAACCCTGCAAACCGCCTCTCTCTTAACTTTTCTGTTTATTCTGTTTCGGCTGGTGCCTGCTCTCCACGAAATTAACGGCAATCGCGCTCAACTCAGTGGTTTTGGCGGGTCGATCGCCAACATTCAAGAGATCCTTAGAAGTGACAACAAGCCCTATTTGCAAGATGGAACCTATCCGTTTAGCGAACTGCGGCGATCGATTGATTTTGTGGCGGTTGAGTTTGGCTACAATCCGCGTCAGCCCGTTCTCAGAGACATTACGCTCACTATCGAACGCGGCAAAATGACAGCCCTGGTCGGGGGTTCGGGAGCCGGCAAAACAACGTTGGTAGATTTGATTCCTCGCTTTTATGATCCGACTGGCGGACAAATTCTGATCGATGGTCGAGATTTGCGATCGTTTGCCATTAATTCTCTACGACAGAGGATGGCGATCGTCAGCCAGGACACCTTTATTTTTAACGCTTCGGTCAGATACAATATCGCTTACGGTTTAGAAGATGCCAGCGACGAGGCCATTTTGAGAGCCGCCGAACAAGCCAACGCGCTCGACTTTATTCTCGAAATGCCCGACCAATTTGAGACACAGTTAGGCGATCGAGGGGTGCGGCTTTCTGGCGGTCAACGTCAGCGGTTAGCGATCGCTCGTGCCTTGCTGCGTGATCCCGAAATTTTGATCTTAGACGAAGCAACTAGCGCTCTGGATTCAGTTTCTGAACGATTGATTCAACAATCACTAGAGCAACTGTCAAAAGGAAGAACGGTGATTGCGATCGCACATAGATTATCCACCATTGTCCGAGCTGATAAAGTTGTCGTTTTGGAACAAGGACAAATCATCGAACAAGGCACGTATCAAGAACTGCTTAACCAACGCGGCAAACTCTGGAACTACCACCAGATGCAGCATCAAGTCAGCGCAGAGTAACCCTGAAAAGGCTTCAAACCAGACTTAAACGCATTTACTAGAAGAGAGGAAGGTTATGCACTTAATTGCGCTAGAACAGGAACCCACATCACTCAGGGGCGGACAGGAGTTAAACCTATTTGAAATTACGCGGGGATTGGTCAAACGAGGGCATCGAGTCAGCCTGCTTTATGAGCGCGACGGCAACTTGGTCGATGAGTATCGCAAGTTTTGTCAGGATGTGATCAAGATTGATACATTTGGATTCGATCGCCGTAAGGTAGACGATATTCTCAAGTTTGTTCGCAGTTTGATCAGGATTGGTACAATTCCTGCTGATCAAGACAGTCTAGTTTTTTGTAATGCATATCATTCTGCTGTGTTTGGTTATGCATTGTCATCGTTAAAACATCTTCCCTTTATCTGCTACTTTCAGATTCCTCCCTGTGATTTCAATCGTCAACGTCGCGTTGCACTCAATGGCGTTGATCAATTCATTGCAGTTTCTCACCAAACTAAGCTGGAATGGGTCAAGTTTGGGTTAGCAGAAGAGAAGATTGAGGTCATTCAAAATGGCACCGATCCCAACAAATTCAAACCTGCTGAAGACTTCGCTGCCCTAAGAAAAGAATGGGAATTATCTGAAAACGATCGCGTTATCTCCTACGTCGGCAGAATTGACGAATCAAAAGGCATCGAATCACTCATCAAAGCATTAGGTATATTGCACCAGCAAGGAATCACCCCTCACCTTTTGCTTGCCGGAAAACCCGTCGTTCACTATGATCCCGAAAAAGGCAGAGAATGTCCCGAAGCGGGTGCAAAATATCAACAGTCATTAGAACAATTAGCGATCGATTCAGGGGTTGGAGAGCAGGTGAAGTTTTTAGGATTATTAAAAAATCCCGTACCTCTTTATCAAATCAGCGATGTCAATGTTTTATGCAGCATCTGGCCAGAACCTTTTGCCAGAGTCATTCTAGAATCAATGTCCTGTGGAACGCCGATCGTAGGTAGCCGCATCGGAGGCACGATCGAAGCCTTAACAGGTGAATTTGAGCGCGGATTATTCACACCCAATGATGAAAAAGATCTCGCAAGGTGTCTGACCAAAATATTGGATTGGCGATCACAAGAACCCGAACTAGGCGTGCGATATCGAGACCATGTACTCAAACATTTTGGTCTAGAAAAACTCGTCGAAAACTTCGAGACCACCCTGCTCAAAGTCGCCCAAAAATCCAAGATCGCCGCCTAATTTCAACAGATTATTTCATCCCTCATCCCTCATCCCTCATCCCTCATCCCTCCAAAATGCCTCAATCCCCTCGTATGCTCTCGATCGTAGAAGGCTTTATCGGACATCTCACCTACGGGCGCTTGATGCGAGAATCTCTAAGCCAATCTTGCCCGATCGACTTCTATTGGCACAACGACGAACGAGAACTGAGAACCCGTCTGATGAGCCGAGCAATCGGACATTATCGCATTCCCCCAACTCGCTGGACATTAGAACAGAATACCGATTTTTTTCTCTTTCGATTTCAAATGTGTCTTGGCTATTTTGCGCGACGGTTGGTGTTAAGAAAAATGGCAGAAACTCACTATACTGCTCTCCATTTTCATACCCAGCCCCTTGCGTATTTATGCCTCGATTTGATGAAAGAAATGCCGACGGTCATTAGTCTCGATCGCACGGCTGCTCAAGCTTCCAGAGAATATACTAAGCCGAGTTTGAGATGGACATTTGCCCCCAATTTTCGTCTCGACAAGCAAGTCTTTGAAGCCGCAAAAAGTATCGTCAGTTTCTCAGAAGCAGCCCGACGATCGGTGATCGAAGACTACAACATTTCACCCGAAAAAGTCACAGTAATTTATCCAGGGGTTGATGTCGATAAAATTCCCGTTGCTGACGTTAGAAGTTGCTCTAGTGAGACTTTTAGCATCCTATTTGTGGGCGGCGATTTTGAGCGGAAAGGTGGCTACGATCTGGTCAAGGTATTTTTAGAAAAGTTTAGCGATCGTGCCGAACTTCACCTGGTTACTCAAACTCCAATTGAGGTCAGCCATCCCAATATTCATATCTACAAAAATATTAAAGCCTACACGTCTGAGTGGCTCAATCTTTACCATCAAGCTGATGTATTCGTGATGCCAACGTATGCAGAACCGTTTGGTTGGGTGTTTTTAGAAGCAATGGCGGCAGGGTTACCGATCGTGGCCACCAATATCACAGCAATTCCTGAAATGGTAACATCTGGCGAAAATGGATTACTGATCGAACCGGGTGATCTTTCTGCCTTAGCTCAAAGCATTCAGCACTTGTTCGAAAATAGAGAACTGGGGCAAAGAATGGGGGCAAAAGGTCGTCAGTTGGTTGAGCAAAAGTTTAATGCTAAAGCTCATTTCTCAAAGTTAGAAGCGCTTTTTCAAGCCGCGATCGCCGCTCCCAATCTCACAACCGAACTCGTCCAATCTTCCTTGTCTAAAACAAAAGCCTGAACCCTACAGTTCAAAGAATTACTTATGAAAACTCTCTTCACTTGTCACTATCCCTTTAATCCAAATGCAGGGGCTGCGGGTGTGACGTGGCGGCTTGGTCAGGAATATCAAAAACTGGGGCATGAAGTTCAATATTACTCATTAAACGAAGTTCCTAAACAGATCCATCGGCTCCTGAGATTTGCAACTTTTCCGGCATTTGTCGCCCATCAAATCTCACAATTAGCGGACGAAATCGATGTCATAGACGCTTCAACAGGAGATGCCTGGCTCTGGGCAACTTTAATGAGCAAACTCCACAAACGTCGTCCTCTATTAGTCGCACGTTGCCACGGACTTGAACACATTGAACACCTGGAATATCTCGAAGAAGCTCGACGCGGCAATCTACAGTTGAGTTGGAAATATCCCCTTTATCGCGGCAGCATTCGACTCTGGGAAGCCGCGACTTCAATGCGCTGTGCGGATGTTGTGTTGTTGTTAAACGAGCGCGATCGCCACTATGTGCTTGATCAATTAGGCGTTGATCCCGATCGGGCCCACGTCGTTGCAAATGGCATTCCTGATGATTATCTACGGCTCCCATTTGAACCGACTCCTCCCCCTGATCAGCCCATTCGGATTGCCCAAGTAAGCAGCTACATCATCCGCAAAGGCATCCAGTATGGCACGCCTGCTCTCAATGCGATTCTCAACCGTCATCCCACCGTCGAGGTCAGCATGTTAGGCACCGAATGCCCTGCCGATGAAGTGTATGCAGATTTTGATCCGGGTGTGCGCGATCGCGTCAAGGTCATTCCTTCTTACCAAAACAACATGCTGCCAGCACTACTCAAAGGACATCACATCAAACTTTTTCCGACCATTTCTGAAGGATTTGGCGTTGCGCTTGTCGAAGCGATGGCTTGTGGACTCGCCCCCATTACCGCTGCTGCTCCCGGCCCATTAGAAATCGTGCAGGATGGCAAAGATGCGATCGTCGTTCCTGGTCGAGACAGTCAAGCGCTAGAGCAATCTTTGGAACAGTTAATTCAAGATCGCTCATTGCTGGATCGCCTACGCCGCAATGCTTACAACACGGCTCAACACTACAGTTGGTCACGAATTGCTCAAGACAATCTGCGCTATTACAAGGAAGCGATCGCAAGGATTGGTGAAGTTAGCGATATGGGGAGGATTAAAATCTAAGATCGCGAGAAACTCACTTAAAATTCGGTTCCCCTTTTTCAGGGAAGCTAGGGGAATCATCCGCGAGTGATCTACTAAAACTCTCTATCTGTGATCTCTTGAATCTACTGCTCCTATCTATATAAACATTAATAAACATTAGTTGTATTGTGTATTGAATATCAGGTCTACGATCGAATGAATTAACACCCCCCCAAACCCCATGCCTTCCCTTCTAAAACCTGCCCCCGCTTGGCTGGCAATTCTTGGCTTTTCTCTGTTCTCTGCTCTTTGCATTCTGATTCGCGTTGGCGGAGTGTTGCGGCTGGCGTTTCCACTAGGGGCTTTATTAGTCGGACTCTTTCTCTATTTGCGCTATCCCCTTTTGTATCTTGGCTTTACCTGGTGGGTTTGGTTTTTGGCAGCGTTTGTGCGGCGTTTGGTCGATCAGCAGGCGGGATGGGTTGACCCAAATCCAGTGTTGTTGGCTCCGTTTTTTGTGACGATCGTCTCTCTCTTGACATTTGCCAAGCAGCTTCCAAAAGCGATTCGGGGCAGTGGGTTGCCTTTTGTGCTTTGTGTGGTGGGCGTAATTTATGGGTGTCTAGTAGGCGTGATTAATAACTCACCAACCGCCGTAATTGTGCCTTTATTAAACTGGTTGACTCCTGTCGTATTTGGGTTTCACTTATACGCCAACTGGCGCAGCTACCCAGAAATTCGGCAAACGATTCAGCGCATTTTTGTCTGGGGAACGTTTGTGATGGGTGCCTATGGTGTGGTGCAGTTTTTGGTCGCGCCTCCGTGGGATCGCTTCTGGCTGCAAAATCAAACGACTCAGGTATTTGGAACGCCTAACCCTTTAGGAATCAGAACGTTTAGTACGATGCACTCGCCCCAGCCATTCGCCGCTGTGATGGTTGCAGGGTTGTTTATTCTATTTGCCAGCCGCAGTCCGATTCGATTCCCTGCCTCTGCGGTGGGGTATTTGTCTTTTTTATTGTCACTGGCACGATCGGCGTGGCTCAGTTGGGTCGTTGGCATTGTTGTCTTTTTGCCTTCGCTAAAACCAAAACTACAGATGCGTTTGATTGTAACTATTTTAGCCATGATGGTTTTTGTATTACCTTTGACGTTCATCGAGCCGTTCTCAACTGTAATCGGCTCACGGGTACAAACGCTATTTGCAGGTAAAGAAGATGTCAGTTATGCCGATCGTGCAGAAGGCTACAGCAAGTTTCTCACTCAGGCACTCACCAACGTCTCAGGAGAAGGCATGGGCTTCACGATCCAAAGTTCTGTAATTGGCAGCAATGATAGCGGCATTCTGACGATGCTCTTGACCCTGGGCTGGCTAGGAACGTTGCCCTATTTAGGTGGTTTGCTGCTCTTGATTGCAACGCTAGTTCAAAGTCAGGAAGCGAAGTTTGATGCATTTGCCAGTACTGCTAGAGCGATCGCGATCGCCACGTTTTCTCAAATCAGCCTCAACAATGTGATGCTCAGTTCTTTTGGCATGGTGCTATGGACGTTTATCGGCATCACCATAGCAGCCCGACAATACTACGCCAAGCTCTCCGTCGAGCCACCAAAGACTAAAGACGTGAAAATTAAACATTTTTTTGTTCAAAGTCCAAAGTCCACCTTCAATGTTAATATTGCGCCAGTGATTTCGCGAATGATGATGACTCAAGAACCCGATATCAATAATCAATACCAGCTTCGGATGATGGCGCAGGCTGTTACCGAATTAGCAGAAAGAATCGATCAAGGCTTCGATCGTACGGCTCAAAACATTGAGCAAGGCTTCGAGCGCACCAACCAAAACATCGAGCAAGGCTTCGAGCGCAACAGCCGAAATTTGGACAGTCTCAGAGAACTGGTCGAAACCGGATTTGACGACCTCAAGCGAGTTAGCCAGCAGCAGGCAGATACCGCCCGATCGCTCGCCGAAAGCGTTTCCAGATTGGTGATTTTGCTAG
This sequence comes from Phormidesmis sp. 146-12, assembly GCF_052939495.1. NCBI lineage: Bacteria > Bacillati > Cyanobacteriota > Cyanophyceae > Leptolyngbyales > Leptolyngbyaceae > Phormidesmis > Phormidesmis sp. 146-12. The sequence continues at coordinate 60,398 of NZ_JBJPHS010000012.1, forward strand.
AACGGAAAAGTTGACCCTCTAAAGCGGTTTAGGACTCATACCCAGACGATCGAGCAGCGCTTCATCCTGCGATCGCTCTGGATTGGGAGCCGTCAACAACACAGACCCCGTAAAAATCGAGTTGGCACCCGCCATAAAACACAAAGCTTGCAGTTCATCGCTCATTTGGGTTCGCCCCGCAGTCAGCCGCACCATTGAGTTAGGAAAGAGAATTCGAGTGGTAGCAATGACGCGCACTAGGTCGATCGGATCAACAGGCGGCGCATTCTCTAAGGGCGTTCCGGGAATGGGAATCAGACAGTTAATCGGAATCGATTCGGGAACGGGGTCAAGATTACACAGGGCTTCGAGAAAATCTAACCGATCTTGCGTCGATTCACCCATGCCCAAAATGCCACCACAGCAGACCGAGATTCCTGCCTCGCTGACGGTGCGAATCGTTTCTAACCGATCTTGATAAGTGCGCGTCGTGATCACCTTGCTGTAATAGCTGGGCGACGTGTCCAAATTGTGATTGTAGGCTGTCAGACCCGCTTCTTTAAGCTGCTTTGCCTGATGGGGTTTGAGCATTCCCAACGTACAGCAAACCTCCATTTCTAGCGCAGCGACCTGACGCACCATTTCTAACACGCGATCGAACGGGGCCCCATCTCGCACTTCTCGCCAGGCCGCTCCCATACAAAAGCGAGTCGATCCGGCAGCTTTGGCCATTTTTGCCTCAGTCACGACTGCCTCAATCTCCATCAACGGTTCTGGCTGCAAATCCGTCTGATGATGCACGCTCTGCGAACAGTAGCCACAATCTTCGGGACACGCTCCCGTCTTGATATTGCCCAACGTACACATCTGAATGGCGCGTGGATCATGATGCGCTCGATGCGTCTTTTGCGCCTCAAACAGCAGATCTGGCAGCGACTGGTGATAAATTTTGGCGATGGAGTCGATCGAGGTCATCATGGCAGGAAATTTTGAGGGATAGGGAGGGCGTTGCCCCGCATTCGCGAGGAGGGATGAATGGGAGTTCTGTAACTGGCGCTCATTGTTTATCAAGATTATCAGCACATCGCCGATCGAATAATGCAGAAATTCTGATCTCTCTCCAGTGATACAATGCCTACCACCATGACTCGGTTTCCTCGCTCAAAATTGCAGCCTCGCCGCTTGAATAGATCTGTTCGCGTGATTACCGTCACTGAATTATTGTGGGCTTTAATTGGGCTGCTGCTGACGATCGGCGGCACACTTCTCAAAGCCTCGATTACTGGGTTGCCGTGGACGTGGACTTCGCAGACGGTGCCCCTGCACTTTTTGGGTGTCAACTATCAGATTGGGGCGGTTTTGCTGGTGGGCTGTCTGGGTGGCAAAAATGCGGCTGTGATTTCTCAGATTGCTTACCTAGCACTGGGGTTGGTGGGTTTTCCTGTCTTTGCTCAGGGGGGCGGCCTGGGCTATCTCAAAGAACCCAGTTTTGGCTATCTAATTGGCTTTATTCCGGGCGCTTGGATTTGTGGCTACTTTGCGTTCAAAACGCCACCTCGACTGGAATCGTTAGCTTTTAGTAGCCTTTGTGGGTTGCTGACAGTTCACTTAACGGGCATTGTTTACTTAATTTTGGCTTACTCCCTCAACTGGGTCGATGCAGCCAAGCAGCCTTTCTTTAAGTCGCTGCTCAATTTCTCGGTCAACTTACTACCCGGACAGTTTGCTGTCGTTTGTGCAGTGACCGTGTTAGCGTTTGTGATGCGCCGCTTAATGTTCTACTAGTGATTGGGAGTGAGCTGTTTTGTCACTCGATCCTTAAAATTCTTCAGCCTTTGATGCTAAAAAACCGTTTCTTTTGGATTGCTGCGATCGTGGGTCTGTTGCTCGATCGATTGACCAAATTGTGGGTTGTCAAAACGATGACGCTCGGACAGTCAATTCCTTTAATTTCTGGTGTTTTTCACTTTACCTACGTGGTCAATAAGGGAGCAGCGTTTAGCTTATTTCAGGGCAGTCTGTGGCTGCGGTGGCTGTCGTTGGCGGTGAGTATTGGGCTGATGGCGCTGGCGTGGTTTGGGCCGCGGATGATTCGATGGGAGCAGTTGGGCTACGGTTTTATTTTGAGTGGCGCGTTGGGCAATGGCATCGATCGCTTCGTCTTGGGTCATGTGGTCGATTTTCTAGATTTCCGTTTAATCAATTTTCCGATTTTTAATTGGGCAGATATTTTCATCAATGTGGGAATTGTTTGTTTACTGATTGCGACGTTTCATAAACCAAACAGCGATCGAGATTCAGCCATTTAGCCACAACATTATTTAGAGACAAAAAATGCTTTGATTGATTTAGAAAAAGCCAGATAGAGCGTCGCTACAATCGATAAAATGTTCAGAAAAATCGTTGTGGAAACATCTACGATCAGACTTTTTGGAGTGGGAAACCACCGATTAAAAGGGAAATCTTTGTAGTAAGATTTTGGATACAGTTTGGGCAGATCTTTGCTTCCATGAAGGATGAAATGATAAGCCATTTTTGAGCTGTCAGTGCTGAGAATAATGGCCGTAAATCCTGCTAAAACCAGTACACCAATCCATCTGCCATAAAGTTTTCTGTGCTGCAATCCCCAAAAGCCAAGGGCGATCGCGCTAAAAATTCCAGCAACCAGTGCCACCTCAAGCCCAAAGTTGAGAGTCCAGCAGTGACCTTCTAGATGAGAGCAAGCAGAAAAGCTTTTAACCAGACTCACCAGAATAATGAACAACATCATCAGCATCAGAGCCTGTGTAACCCAAACAATGAAAGGACGATTCATAACGCGATCGACTCCTCAAAAGCTAAAGAAAAGCCAGGTTAGAATGCTTGACCACAAAAGCCACCACACAATGGTCGCCAAGATAACTTGAACGGTTCGTCGATTAAAAGGAGCGCTCAGATTTTGTAACCCGTGTAATCGACTGGTCAACACATAACTCAACGGCAAACCCACAGGCACAATTACTGATAAATAAATTCCCATAATCCACAGATTGCCATTGCTAATTGGGATGGCTTGACGCTGTAAGATCGTGTTCAACAATATTGCCCAAACTGTAGAGATCAAAAGCCCAGGAATTCCCATTAAGGCCAGTCCGACAACAATCAGACCCAAAGCAATCAAAGTCCAAAGTCTGAAGGCTTTCCAACGAAACGTCATTGCTTTACCTATAAGTTTGAATGCGCGATTTGAGGCTTGCGATCGACGCTTTGTGTAGAAGAAATAAAAGGCTGCTTGCAAATTTTTAATTGCGGTACTAGATACCTGGCGATCGTCCCTAACTCCTTAAAAAGTGAGGAACTCAATTAAATATTTTTGCGACCTTGATGTAAATTTGATGAAACTGTTTGCCCTGCATAGATCGGCTCCCTAGATTCCCACAGGTCAAGGATTTTGAACCAAACAACGCAGCGAAAAAGATTCATCGAATTCACGTTACTTCGGGAGCGTCTTAGTTTTGACCTTCGATCGAGCCGTCGGATTGCGCGTGATCAAAACCCAGTCTTCCACCATCCAGGCTTGAGTTTGGGGAGATAACGTCACCTCAGACCGTTGTCGCAGTTGGTAAGGATGAGGGTCAGTTTTCCAATGCTGCTGAAGCTCTTGAGGAGAAGCGGGAATCACCGCCCGATCGCTATAAAAATTCAATGACGGACGATTGAAAGCATAAGACGTATAGACAACCTGCCCCGGTGGAGTTGCTTTGCGAATCATATCGGCTACGGGCCGCACCGGATAAGCTTCTGACAACTCCCAGACCCAATGCTCAGACATCATCAACACCAGCAGCGTTAGATAAGTTCCCCACAGCAGCACTGAGATAAACTGCGTATCCTGGCGACTGATCAAAATCGCCGTAATTGCCAGCGTCAAAGCCAGCGTCAAAAACACCAGTTGCAAATCAGGCTGAAAATCAACCTTGAAATAGTAAGCGCTACCCACCCCCGCTACCCCCGCCAACAGCACAAACACACCACACCATAACCGGGACTGAGCGATCGGGCGAACTTGAAAAATCTCCGTCGTCAAAGGATGCCACAGGCGGCTCAGTTGGGCACCTACCACTAGCGACAGCGCAGGATACATCGGCAACACATACCAGGGCAGCTTGGTTTTCATGACTGAGATGGTCACAAAATAAATCACACTCCACAGCAGCGCCAACTTTGCCCAACTCAGCGTGCGATTGTCCCAGGCCAGCCGAAATCCTGACGGCAAAAAGACCAGCCAGGGCACCCATTTAAGCAACTCGACCAGGTAGTACCACACTGGCCCGCGATTGGGGCCAACCGTTTCCCAGACTCGCTTGGCAGACTGATTTAACAAGTGCGCGTCTACAAAAATTTGGCGATATTGCTCCCATTGGGCGTAATACCAGAGCGCAACCGGAGCCACCCCTAGTAAAATGCCACACCAGAGATAGCGAGACGTGATCAGGCGAGGCGTGTCCCAAATGAGAAAAATCAGCGCGATCGCCCCCAGCAAAATGGCCAAGATGCCTTTAGTCAAGAACAGCAGCCCAAAGCCGACCCCCACCCCTAATCCCCAGCGCAAATCTCGCCGCGATCGCAGCAGACAGGCCATCAGCCACACAAAGAAACACAGCACTGCCCCATCCAACATTGCCAACCGCCCGTGACGCACCACAGGCAGCGAAGTCAGGTAAACCAGAGCCGTAAAGACAGCCGCCGATCGCTGAAAAAACAGTTCTCGCCCCATCCAATACATCAATGGCACAGAACAAGCAGTCAGCATGGCTCCCGGCAGTCGAGAAGTCCATTCATTTACGCCCGCGATCGAGTAGAGCAGCGCCATCAGCCAATGGACTAGAGGCGGTTTGTTGAAATAGGGATTGCCCGTCAGTTCTTTGGGATAGATCCAATTTTCGGAGCCAAAGGGCGATCGAGCCATTTCTCGTGCCACTTGAGCCACAATGCCTTCGTCCCAATCGCGCAAGGGCAAATTTCCCAAACTGACCCCAAACAGCACCACCGCCGCCACAAATAGCCCAATCAGCCAGCCGCGATCGATCCAGGAGTCAAATCGAGGAGTTCCCATTCCAAATTGGCGATTTGTCGAAATTTCGTGACCCATGCTCCACTCCTAACAACCCAGGACTACGGTTGATCTAGTTGATCTATTTACAAAATCGGCTGTCAGGGGGCAGATGAGCGATCGCTCAGCCCGGTCATTCTTTACCTGTGCGCTTCCAACTTTCTATTATCCACGTCCAGCCTCTATCAGCACATTCAGAACTCAATCAGTCTGCCGAGATAAAAGTGAAAAACCGTTACTGGTCGTTGTCCTCATCGGCTCGAATAAAGGAGGCTTCCTCTAACTTTTTGACCCCGCCGAGCGTCAGTAGGGTGAGAACCGTTCCACTGATTGCAAGCTGCCACCAGCCACAGCCCGACACGATACCCAGAGCAGCCGTCACCCAGATCGAAGCGGCCGAAGTCAGCCCCTTAACCGTGGGACTGGAGCGATCTTGCCGAGACAGATGCAAAATTTCGCCTGCACCCAAAAAGCCAACCCCCGTCGCGACCCCCTGAATGACGCGGCTCACCCCATCTGCCGACATCGAAAACCCCGCCGGAATCAACGTAAACAGCGCCGCTCCTAGACTGACGAGCATGTGAGTTCGGAGTCCAGCCGATTTGCGATTTCGTTGACGGTTCCAGCCGATCGCTCCGCCCAAAAGCAGCGCCAATCCCAGTCGCAAAAGAATCGTTTGCCAGTCATCAGAACGAATTAGATAAGAAGCCATCGATCGTTTTCACTCAACTTGTGGAACATTCAAAAGGAATTGCATTATAAGGGGCCGCTTAAACAAGGTAGGTTACTCGTCATCTTTCTCAAGACAGACCCGTTATCTTTCTAAAGACAGAGGTGAGGTTAAAAGGCTAGAGCAAGCTATCAGGAATCCTCACAAGAAACTCACAAGTTTCTAATAGATTGCTAATCAAGAAGTTTCTCGTCAACTCAACTTTTTAGGGTCGCAAATCCAAAACTTCTACGCTTTGTGACCTACTTTACAAAATTGATTAGTTTACCACCCAAAAGATGGGGGAATTCCCGCTTGTTGCTGATCCCCGGACTCGGCTAAGGTGAATGTGAGGACTGAAAGACGGTTTTACAAAGTGTATTGTCCGATTCATTCTTTAACAAAAGTTAGGTTAAAAATCATGGCTGAATGTCCTTGCTGCGCTGAGAAATTATTACGCCATGTTCGACAAGGTGGAGTGTATTGGTTTTGTACCCACTGTTGGCAAGAAATGCCTGATTTAGCCTCTCAGGTGCTCGATCGTGAGCATCAACAGCTTGTCAAGCAAAGAAAATCGCAAGTGCTGGTTGGGAAGTAGGCAAGCTCGTAGCATTCCATTAAGCGACAGGGCCAGTGCCTTCCCTTTCTGCAACCGAATGCAGAGGCAAACTGACTCGAATTGTGGTTCCAACGCCTTCCTGACTAGAGACCGAAATTAGTCCTCTATGCACCTCGATCGACTGCTTGACGATCGCCAACCCCAGACCATTGCCCGAAATGGTGCCCACATTCATACCGCGATGAAACGGCTCAAACAATCTAGCCTGATCCTCTACTGAAATGCCGATCCCCTGGTCTTGCACTTCAAAAATTGCCTGATTAGATTCACAGGTTAAGCGACAGACGATCGAGGAGCCAGAGGGCGAGTATTTGATGGCATTGGAGAGCAGATTGCTAAAAATTTGTCGCAGCAGCTTTTCGTCCATGTGGGCAGGGATAGCGTTTAGTTTGATAGCGTCGTCTAGTTTGCCAGAGGACTGCACCTCCAAAATCAATTTGTGGTCTTGTTGATCATTAAGCTGCATCTCATCAAGCAAGCGCTGACAGAAGGCAAGAAGGTCGATCGGGGCAGGTTCAAAGTTTAGCTTTTTAGCTTCGGCGCGTTCGATCACGAGAATGTCACTCAGCAGATTGTTCATATTCAGTGCGGCATTTTGAATGCGTTGGATATGTTCGATCTGTTTGTCGGGTGTCCAGTCGCCTGCATAAAATTCCAGCAGATCGGCTGACGAGAGAATCGTACTCAGAGGCGTGCGAAATTCGTGGGAGGCGGTTGAGACAAAGCGCGATTTTAATTCGCTCAGTTCTCGTTCGGTTTCCAAGGCTTTGCAGATTTCGACCTCGGCCTGCTTGCGATCGGTAATGTCAATACAAGAGCCAATGTGTCCGCCAAAACTGCCATCCGGCATAAATCGAGGAACACCCCGGTCAATCACCCAGCGATAGTCTCCATCGGCCCGTCGCAGTCGATATTCGATTTCAAAACTGGTGCGATGCTTCGACGCTTCCTGATAGGTGGACTCACAATAGGGGCGATCGATTGGATGAACGGCATCAAAGAAACTCCCGTCTTCGGGGTGGCGCGTGTGCCCCATAAACTCCAACAAACTCTCATTGCAAAACACAAATTCTCCCGTAGAGTCAATCATCCAAAGCAACACGGGAGCGCTATTTGCCATCGTCCGAAACCGTTCTTCACTTTCGCGCAGGGCTTGCAGCAATTGACTTTGAGTTAGAGCAATCTCGACCTGATTAGACAACTGCTGCAACAATTCGATCTCAAAACTCGACCACTGACGCGGACTGCCCTGATGAGCCACCAACAGCCCCCAAATCGAATCTTGCTGCACGATCGGCACGACTAATCTGGCTCTCACCTTGACCGATCGCAAAAAATCTGAGGTCGGCGACGCTTCTTGCTCAATGTCTTCTACCGCTTGCACCACGCTACGGTAGTCGGTTTGAGGATGTCCGGGTAGTAAAAGTTCAGTCTTATAAGTGCCGCCGATTAGAGAATGCCAGCCAGGGCTGACGGCTTCGTGAGTGACGGTGCCCGTCCCGTCGGGTGAGAGACGATTGATCAGCACACGATCGGCTTGCAGCAGATTTCTCACCTCAGTAACCGTCGTTTGAAGAATTTCTTCTAAATGCAGAGATTGCCGAATTTTGAGGGTTACATCCGCAAAGAGTTGCGATCGCAGGTTTTGACGCTGAAGTGCTTCTTCGGTCTTTTTGCGCTGAGTGACATCTCGCTGCAAGCCGACCCAGTAGGTGTACTGCCCGATTTGATCGGTCACCGGAAACATGCTCAACTCCACCCACACCTCAGAGCCGTCTTTGTGATAGTTAACCAGTTCGACGAGACTCGGCTCCCACTTTTTGAGGGCAGTCCGAATCTGCTGGAGAATGCCCCAATCGGTGTTTGCCCCTTGTAAGATGCGCGGCGTTTTGCCCACCACTTGATCTGGCGCGTAGCCCATCATTCGGGTAAAGGCCTGATTGACGTAAATAATTTTGGGGCCGGGCAGTTCGACGGGTTCGGCTTCGGTAATGACGATCGCGTCGTTGGCATTGACGATCACCGATTCCAACAGTCGCAGGCGCTGTTCTTGTTGTTTGCGATCGGTAATATCTTCAGCAATTCCCGCAATCCGATACACTTTGCCCTGCTGATTTCTCACCGGAAAGGCTCTCGCCAATAGCCACCGCTCTGCGCCATCTGCTCTCGTAAAGCGATACATCACCTCCGCAGGCTTACCGCGCAGCACTTTCCGACTGGTTTTGAGGACTGAATGCAAGTCAGCTAAATGAACTCGACTCAGCCAAAAGTCAGGCGATTTGTGATAACACCCCTTGCTGCCATAGCCCAACACCTGCTCACACGCGGGACTAATGTAAATCAGCTTTTGATCTTCGACTGCATACATCCAAAAAATCTGCTGGATATTTTCTGCCAGTTGACGAAAGCGTTCTTCACTTTCCCGCAGTTCCTCTTCTGCCTGAGTGCGCTGAGTGATGTTTTGCACCAGTGAGAGAATGGAAATCAATTCGCCTGACTCGTCAAACAACACCGAGTTATACCATTCACAATGCACGATCGCTCCCGTTTGAGTAAAGTTGCGATGATAGCTGACATTGCGCGTGGCTTCTCCGTTGAGCAGGGCGGCGATCGTCTGATCCACCGTCTCCATATCTTCAGGAACGACAAAGCTCCAACTGCCAAACTGCCGACCCAGTACTTCTTCGACCTCCCAGCCAAAGAGCGTTTCGGCTTCTCGTGACCAGCGCGTGACTTTGAGGCTACGATCCCACTCGACCACGGCCAGCGGAGAGTTGGCTACATGAAAGGTCAGACGCTGCATGGCTTCTCGCAGGGCTTCTTGAGCCTGATCGCGCTCGTGAATCGTCTGCACCGAATCAGTCATATTGCGAAAATAAAGCGAGACTCCGCCCTTGGATGGGTAAGCCCGCACAGAATACCACTGAGCACAGGGCGCATAGTAGTCAGTCAATTCCAGCGGAACGCCCTCCGATAGAGCGCGACGATAGAGCCGCCCAAAACTCGTCTCGCCAAACGTAGGAAACTCCTTCCAAATGACTTCGCCAATCAGATCTTCGGCAGATTTGCCCAAGGTGCGAGCGGCTTCAGGGTTGATATAGGTAAAGCGGGAGTCGCGATCGAGCGCCACAAATCCATCGGTAATACTCTGCAAAATTTGAGAAATCTGCTCTCTGGCCAGTTCTGCTTCGGCGCGGGCGGCTTGTTCTCGTGTGAGCAGTTGGGCGCGTTCTGCTTCGACCCATTTGCGGAGCGTAATGTCTGAAAAGGAGACCACCACGGCATAGGATACCCTGTCACTCGGACGAAACAACGGCTGTGAGTTGACCGAAATCCACGTCACTTGACCACTTTTGCACAGCCCCATCACCACTTCTGAGCAGGCAACTCCCGTCCGGGCGGTGATCATTCCGGGAAAGCTTTCACTGGCAAAGGGCGACAGATCTTCGTGAACGGCTTGCCAGTCAATATCCAACACATTACGCTGATACAACTCGCTGGACGATCGCTGCAAAATCCTCTCAGCGCTGGCGTTACAGGTTTGAATCGTGCCATCTGCATTGAGCACCATCACCCCCTCATGCATCGCGGCCACAATCGATCGATAGCATTCTTCACTAGCGCGAAAGGACTCCTGGGCCCATTTGCGACGCATCACTTCGGCTTGAAGTTGGGCACCCCCTTGCGGGTAACTCGAAGCAGTCGCGCTTTCTGGTCGGGTAAGCTGCACCAGGGGCGAACAACCTTCACGACAGGCGGCTAGCTTGAGGTCAGTCAGGTCTCGTCCGATCGCCTGAAACTCAACCACATTCCCCTGCAAATCTCGAATCGCGCGACTTGTCCATCGGTGCCAACGGGTTTGCCCATCCATCATCTGACACTGCTCATAGCCGTCGATCGCCTCCCCCGTCACAACAACGCTGCGCTGAGATTGACAATCCGTTTGAGCGACCAAATTGAAAAAGTTATCCCCCAAAAGGGACGATCGACACCGACCAAAATAGCGACAGCAGGCTTCATTCATATCAACCAGCGTGCCATTTGGAAGAAAGCGGCAGACGACATCAGCCTGGTCTTCGACGATCGCTGCATACCGCGCTTGACTCAGGTGCAGCACTAACTGCAAATCAGAAGGTGTTTTTGGCTGGCAAGGCTTACCATTGAGCGGAAAAGGGGCTACTTTAGGCAAGGCATCGTCTCTCTCCTGCAACTGTGCCTGAAGCGCTCTTACCAGATCTTCTAATTCAGCATTGCGTCGCCGTAACCTGATTTGCTCTTCTTCCCGCATGGTGAGTGAGTTACGTTCTAGGTTGATTGTTTGCTCAAACAAGTCTGCATTTCCGCTCATCCCTCATCCCTCACCCCTCATCCTTCGATCCCTCATCCCTCATCCTCCGATAAGGAAGCTCCACGACAAACGTTGTCCAACCGTCTCTACTTTTGACATCGATCGTCCCCTGGAGTTGATCGATCAGCTTTTTGACCAGTGCCAACCCCAGACCTGTACCGCCTTGAGGCCAGCGATCGCACCCGACTCCTCGATAAAATTTGTCAAAAATTCGGGGCAGATCTGCTTGAGGAATCTCCGCCTGATTGACGACCAAAAACCGCAGCATCGCACATCGACTATGAAGGTTAGACTCGCACACCTTAAACAAAATTTCACCGCTACTGGGTGTGTACTTACAGGCATTGTTGAGAAGCTCGATAAAGATGCGTTGGAGGCCTACGCTGTCATACAGAATCGTCGGCAAGTGGACAGGCAGGTCTACCTTAAAGGTTTGCTGGCGATCGCGAGTGCGAATCTGAAACGACTGAATGATTTTGTTAAGCTGTTCTCGCAGGTCGATCGGTTCTGGGGTAGCCAGCGCTTCTCCGGATTCGAGCTGATAGAGATCTAAAAGATTTTGAATGAGCGCATCACATTGGTCACAGGCTGATAGGGCAATTTCGGTATATTGTTTGCGGTTGTCTGGCACCGATTCGATTAGCTGCAAAGCGACTTTAATGGTCGTCAAAGGGGCCCGCATATCGTGAGTGATGGTGCTGACAAGATCGTCTTTTTGGTGGTTGAGTTCTTGAAGCTCCAGGACTTTTTTTTGAATTTGAGATTGGGCACTGTGACGCTTGAGTCGAGCGGCGATCGTTTCTAACAAGTCCATCCGCCGAAACGGTTTGGTCAGATAGTCATCAGCTCCCAGATTCATGCCCTGACGAATTTCCGCGCGATCGGCTCTAGCGGTTAGAAAGATAAACGGAATCATTGACGTTGAGGGGTCTTGACGCAGTTCTTCTAATACGCCGTAGCCGTCAAAATCTGGCATCTTGATATCACAAATGATCAGATCGGGAGACGTTTCTTTAGCCATCTGAATGCCGACAAATCCATTTTCAGCATTAATCGAGTCGAAACCACCAGAGGCTAATATTTCAACAATATTTAACCGAACGTCTTTTTCATCTTCGATCACGAGTATCCTCATTTGATCGCCTCACTTTCCTGATTTAGCAGTTCTGGCGATCTGGAGAAAGACAAAGACTGGGGCAAGGAGTACATTCCCAAAAAGAGGAGAAGAGTGGTGTGAAACACGATCGAGCACGAGATGGAGACTACGAACAACGGAAGGACAATCAAAACGGTTTACAGAAAGGCAGATTATGAACAGGTTGAGGCATGACAAATAGGGGAGCGATCGACAGCAAAGTTAGCCGCCGTCCTCTTACAACCCAGTCACCCTGGCTATACAACGCTGCCAAAAAAGGTATTCGGCGCAAAACAGGTTTTTAGGTGGGTCACAAAAGATCACAAAATTCTTTTGCCCCTGACTAGGTTTAGTCAAGACATCAACTCGCACCCTGGTCAAACACGTTATTAATGACTAATACTATCTGGTTTTCCTATCCAGAAACGAGCAACCCTTCAACACTAATTTTTTGATGTCAGTACAGATGTCTTTTTGTGTCTTGTTTATACCAGAGGTCTAAACTTCATTAAGAAACTAATGACTTCCCGAAACCCTATTGTCCACACTGCAAGTTCCAAAATTTTAGAAGAGAAGTTGATCAGGATTTTTATTAATCTACTTCTGGTATGCAGTAAATATCACATTCACTCTAAAGATACTTGCTAATCTAGCATAGATTCAGATTTTCTTATGGCCAGCAAAATTCATTAGCTGAAGCCGAAACTCAAGTAGGTCTATCTATGCCCTTCGTCTATCTATGCCCTTCTATGCAAAGCTCCCATACTTAACGACTACTGTTGAAACGACAACTATTTAAAAGTTCCGCTCCATAGATTTCGCTTTATTAAAGCTTGCTCCAATAGATCTTGCTCCAATAGGTCTCGCCCCAATAGATAAAGCGCCAATCCCCTTTTGCTGAGGGCTGACGCTTTACCTAAGTATTCATAGAGATTTAAGGTTAGAGCCTTTAAATGAGATGGCTCCATTTAATCTGTACTTAGAATGCCAGGATTTCATCACAATTTTGAAGGACATAATGTTTTCTTTATATTTCGTGCCTCTTGCGAATTGTGAGAAAAGATGAAGTTATATATTGAGCATTTGGGGTGATAGATGCACCGTTTGGCAAATCGAGAAGACAAGCTGCTTTTACCCTGTGCTAGGGCTTTCCGGGAGTCAGAGAAGCGCCCAAGGCTTGAGAGAGCCAGACTTCAAACGAGTGAACGGGATAGCGACGGGCGGCTTCGGTGGGGTCTACCATCGGCTTGACCAAAACAGTAAACATGCCCAAACGGTTGCCCGCTAACACGTCAGTAAAGAGACGATCGCCCACCATACCCACCTGTTCGGGAGGCAGACCCATCGCCGTTACAGCGCGTCTTAGCTTGCGGCGAGAAGGCTTCCCGGCTCCGATGATGTAGGGCAGGTTAAAGGGGGCGGCAATTCGCTTAATCCGATTTTCGCTGATGTTGTTGCTGACGAGCCAGAGCGTTGCGACCTGCTGAATGGATTCGAGCCAGGGTGACAATTCTGCACAGGCTTTGGCTGACGTAATCGGCACGAGAGTTTCATCAACATCCAGCACCAGACCTTTGAGTTGATGCTGCTGAATAATGTCGGGTGTCAGGCTCAAAATCGAGCTTTCCAAAATCAAGTCAGGTTGTAAAAGTTTGCCCCAGGACATAAAGCACAAATTAATAGAGGAATAAAGGTCAAACGGTAGAGACACTAAATCGAAATTTGGATGGCGTGCAGTCCCTGAGCTTTAAAGTTTTACCATCAGGTTTGGCAAGAAACTCTAAATCTGGAACAAAACGCAGTTTCTCAAGTTTAGCGGTTGGTGGAGTCGCAAAAACAGCCGCTTGGAGAAAGTAATGGTTCGGGGTGTAAAGCGATCGTCTCTACTCCCGCCCCTAAATTTACGTGAATTCGACGAAGTTTTTTCGCTTCGATTGAGAGCGCTTCTGCCCTTCAAGGTGCCAATTCTGGGGACTTTAAAGCACGATTTCCGGTTCAAAGTTCCTCTCGGATGGGAATGTGGAGAGCAGCCAGACTCTGAAACCGAAGCGATAAATTTCACCGAATTTACGTTAGATTCAGGCAACCAGTTGCGTTATTTCAGCTAGATTGCCCAGTTCTTCAAGCCATGAGTCAGCAGGAGCGCGTATCAATTTGCAGACTTGGCGGCTTCGGGCTTGGGTTTTTGGGCTTGCTCTGCCTCGACTCGATCGCGGATGTTGCCTTGAGCCGATTCATGTTCTGCGAGGGTGCGGCTAAAAACGTGGGTGCCATCGTAGCGGGCCACAAAATAGAGATAGTCGGTGGCTTCGGGGTCTAACGTGGCTTTGAGGCTGGCTACACCTGGGCTGGCGATCGGCGTGGGCGGCAATCCGACATTGATGTAAGTGTTGTAGGGCGATGGCGTTTTGACTTGGTTCAGGGTGAGCGGATTTTCTTTGGTTTGCTGAATGCCTAATCCATATTCGACGGTTGGATCAGATCCCAACGTCATGCCTTTTTTGAGCCGATTGGTAAACACGCCAGCAATGCGTGATCGCTCTGAGGCGACGACGGCTTCTTTTTCGACGATGCTGCCCAGAGTCACCCACTGCGCCAGAGAAAGTTGAGTTTTGCCCTGATGCTGATTGTAGACCGGGAGGGCGACTTGCTCAAAGCGATCGAGCATCTGCCCAACAATCTCTTCTGGCGTGACCGCAGATCCGACAGAAATCTGGTAGGTATCGGGATAGAGAAACCCCTCCAGATGAGGAAGATTAGTCGGCAACCACGGATACTTTCCTGTCGGCACCTGACTCGCCGCGTTGACAAAATCCTCCGCCTTAAAGAAGCCCTGCCGTTCAAAATAAGCGGCCATTTGTCGGATTGACCAGCCTTCTGGAATCGTAAAACTACGCTGGGCCACCTCACCCATCCAAATTTTGTCCGCAATCTGCTGCAAAGGCTCCGTCGTCGAGAGTTGATAGTTTCCTGCCTGAAACCCACCGTCTGGATTTCTAAACATTAGCCAGCGCGCCCAGATCTCCCAGGCCTTGGCAGACTTGATCAGCCCCGCCGCCTCTAGCTCCTGCCCAATCTGCTGCGCTGAGGTGCCCTGCGGGATTTGAATCACGACCTGCTTTTTGGCATCGGCTGGTTTCTCGATCGGCGCACTTGCCCAATCCCACCAGGCCTGCGCCCGCCACGCTGAGACACCCAGAGCCGAGCCAATCAAAAGTAGATAAAACGACCACCTGGCAATTCGTTGAACAGCTTTCATCTGATAGTTTGGGTTGAGAGTAGTGCTGGGCTGCAAAACGATCTCTTCGAGATACCCGCAAGGGGTCGCTTCAAGTTAACCCACAAAAAATCGCGTCAGCCAGAACAAATGATAAGGCTCTCTCGTCTTTAGTCAAGATTGATTAAAAGTTTTTATCAGAGAGATGGACTAAGAATGATGAACGGTGAATCGGTATCAATTCATCATCCATCATTCAGCCTCTCCCTACTCCAACTCATCAAACAGTTGGTCTTCGATCATCGGCAGCATTGGCTCGATTTTCTTTAGCTCCTCTGGTGAGAGCAAATGGGGCTGACCTGCGTCGTCCATCCTCGCCAAAATGAAAAACGGGTCAAGTGGCGCATAGATAGCGTACTCCTGCTCCTCATGGTAGAAGCTCGCCAATAGCTGCAACTCTTCCTGCTCATCCTGGGAGTCTGACTCGACCCCGGCCCACTCTTCTTCGTCTTCCACAAATTCGGGAAGGTCGCCCTCTACGGTCAACACGACGGCAGTCCGCTTGAGGGTGAGATTTTGCTCTTCTAAGACGGCTTTTGCGGTCGAGAAAACGAGGTTAAGTTCTTCGTCATCTTCGACCAAAACGGCTTCGTCTTCTTCCCCGTCTTCCTGCCAGGCAAAGATTTCGACCGGGGAATCAACGGGGAGCAACAGGACATACTCCTGTTCTTCGACTTCCAGGGAATGCTCAATGTAGCAAGTGAGGGTCAGCCCCGCCTCGTCTGTCAAAGTGACTGTGGGAGCATCCATATCAATGCTGTCTTCATCCATTGGACTCTCTCTATCTCGGTTCGATTCGGGCATTTCGTGAAACTCCTCAGCGCGCACATGGCTCTCTGAAAAGTATCTCTCAGAACGGGTACCTTCGCGAAAGGGGAGTTGGTTTTGGGGTGTGGGGTTTTGGGTGTGGGGTGTGGGGTGTGAGATCTTATCCTTCATTCCTCATCCCTCATCCCTCATCCCTCATCCCTCATCCCTTGTTCCTTCCTGAAGTCTGCGCTCATCTAACCATTGTTGCAAAATAAGGGACGCTGCTTTGCGATCGATTAGCCCCTTATTGCGAGAAGGTGAAATATTTTGGGCGTGAAGAAGCTGTTCTGCTTGGTAGCTGGTCAATCGCTCATCGACGTATTCTATGGGTAGCTCTAGCGCTCTGGAGAGTGCTCTGGCAAATTTTTGGGTTTGTTTTGCCTGAAAGCCGATCGAGCCGTCCATTGAGTAGGGCAAGCCAATCACGAGAATTTGCACGCGCCGTTCTTGAATCAGACATTTTAGCTCGGCAACCACTTGATCAAAGGATTTGCGCTCGATCGTCATCAGCCCCGTGGCGATCAAGCCTGTTCCATCACAGCCAGCCACACCGATGCGCTTCCGACCTAAATCTAGACCCAGAGCGGAAACGAACGGCATGGTCTATCCCTCAAACAGATGAATTAACAGCAGGGGTCTTCTCGTTGAGGTTCGCTTTGAGAGGCGAGATTGACCAAATCTTGAACGGTACTGTTGGGGGTATCTGGCGCAGAGACTTTGGGCGAGTTGTCTGGCTTGAGGTCTGGCGGAGTCTGCTTGGTGGAGTTGAGGATTGAAATTCGTCCCGGAACGGGCTTACGAGAAGGCTGTAGTCCTTGAAGCACGTCGGCAAGCTGCAATCCTTCTAAAGCGCCTGGTTTGGCTTCTCGAAGTTTGTGCCAGACCGATCGCGACATCACCAACGTGTGGGCGATGCGATCGGCTCCAATCCGCTCCAGATATTCTTCTCGTTCTGGCTGGTAGTCTGAGGAGGCGAGGTGCAGAGATTGAGCGGGCACTTCTTGGGTAATGCGGGCCATCTGAGACATCAGCTCAGGATAGAGCCAGGTGTAAGCGGGGTTGACGGTCAGTTGGGCGGTGTGGGGCTGAGACCCGTCGCGGCAAAGACGAATTTGAAAGTAACCGATCGCCGCTTTGCGCTGAGGCTCAAAAACATACCCACTGACGGATTCAGATTGGGTGAGCCACTGTTTGGCCCATTCGGTCAGAGAGCCAAACAAGCTGGTTTTAAAGTCTTGAGTGTGGCGATCGTAAACCTGGCGCACGAGAGGTGGCATGGCCATTGTGTCAAGCTGATAAAGCAACTGAGCGTCTGCATTACTAACAGGCAGCAGATTAGGCAGATCGGGTTCTCGCTCAGACAAATCTTGCAGCAGTTTGGGGGAAATCTCCCAGTAGGTCATCTGGGCCAGCGATTGGAACCCATTTTTGCGGTAAAGGGCCAGCCCTGATTTGTCGCTGACATCGATTTCTAAAATCCAGGTGCGGGCTTGCCAGATGGTTTCGAGGCAGTAGCGCAGCAGCAGGGAACCCACGTCACTCGTCGTCAGCAGCGTGGTTGATTGGGGCGTTTCTTCAGATTCATCGGTTTGGCTGGGCGCATTTAGCATCACGGCATCGACGGCCACGCGATCGACTCTCCAGGTGCTGCGAGTCCGATTAAACGGGGACACCTGAATCATGCCCTGAATTTTTTGGTTCAGTTCGGCAACGTTGACTGAGACGGCATCCTGTAGGGGATTGGGGAACAGGCTGAGAAACTTGAGAATGCCATACCAGCGGCGAATTGAGACGGGCTTTTCTCGCACCATCGAGCAATTAGGGCTTTCTGCTTCTACAGCTTCTATACTGAGCCGATCGACGGCCTCCAGGTCACGATACTGAAGTGGACGAATCACGACATTTGGGGTTTGAGAAAACGCTCGAATCATGGTGGTAAAGCGGCTATTCACCCTCTCAGGTTAGGAGTTTGGCGATCGAACTGGGTCAGTCTTGAGAAAGATTCGGATTGAGCCAGAAGGATTCTAGAAAGAACTGATCGAATCCGGTTTGCTGGAGCTGTTTAGCAGCGACTCAGTAGGGCGGATCAGCACCACAGGGGTTTGCTCATCGGCGTTCCCGGCGGGGTTGGTGATCAGGGCTTGTCTGAGCAGGTTGGTTGACAAATCAGAAGTCGCTGCCAATATCTTAACTGCTTTTAAGTCGTTCACGTCTACGATCGCCGCAGAGAGTCCGGTTTCTCGCTGAATTTCATCGACGATCGCTTGGGGATTTTGGGGCCCTAATACAATGAACTGATCGTAAGGCGGCAGCGTGCCCGTGACATCATCAATCAGACGGGCCTGTTCTCCAGCGAGTCGATAGAAGAAGCCTGGTTGACCAAAAACCTTGCCGATCGCGCCCGCTAAAAAGGCGATAAAAACCCGTTCTGCACCGACCAGATCGATGAGAGTTTGAAGCCCGCAGGCTGTGGCCAAACTGGAAGTTGGCATGAACAAATAGCACAACCGTTTTGCCAGCCATCCGGGTTTGACGGTACTGGGGTGATGAAAGCGGCCTTGCATGATGGCGATCGGCGTTTCGCCAATGGTGACAATATCTCCCGATTGGGCGTGGGGCGTGACATAGCGACGAACGATCGCAACGGGATTGTCTAACTCAGTGAGTAAATGGGTACGAATCGGCAACACGTCGGCACTAGCCGCAGGTCGCCAGCGTTTGGAGTCTTCGACATTGGGAAAGGTCAAGGGCACAATTACATGGCGCGTTTTGGGAATCCGACCTTGTGGCCCATAGGTGACATAGTGAACTTGAATCCAGGCGACTTTGAGGTGAGTCAGGTCGGCTCCTTGCAGGTCGATCGTGATCCCGATCGGGTCTGGTTTGCCAATTTTGACGATGTGCCCTTCCCAATATCCGTCGGCTCGTGCATCTCGGAAGCGAGGAGTGACTTGGGTTTGGGTAGTAATGCCTTCTAGACTGGCAGACGAGAGCAAGCGAACCTCAACCCGCAGTTCGGGCACCATCACTTCTAATCGCTGTGTGAGATTACGGAATTCTAATTCTCCGACGATCACATACTGCTGCGGCTCATAAACCTCAAATTCCCACTTACCAGAGGTTAATTCCAGCTTATTGCCTGCCCGATTTCGATATTGAAGGTCGAGGGCAACCAGAATCAGCGCAATTAGCCCGATCGCACCCACGATGATGCCGATTAAAACGTCGATAGTTCCCACAATCTCTGATCTGAATAACTCTTTCACAAAGTCTAGAGTAGTGTGGCAACAATGCAGCGATCGGGCAAGAGAGTTTTGGATTCTATCCTCCTCACCCCTCACTCCTGACTCCTCACTCCTCACTGTTGGCTGAGAACTTCGTCATCCGTAGAGAAATCGATCGTCGCCTGATCGCGTCCAGAAGCCAAATAATCGTTCTCAAAAGAGTCTTTTAAGCCCGACAGCAGATCATATTGAGGTTGCCAGTTGAGATCTTGCATCGCTTTGTGAATGTCTGCGAAGAAGTGCTGAGTCCGCATCGGGAAGGCTTTACGCTTGCCAAAATCAAATTGTTTTGCGTCGTAGTGGACAATTTTGAGGGCAGCGGGATCTTTTCCAGCAGCGGCGGCACACGTACGCGCCAATCCGTCAAAGGTGACAAAACGATCGCCTGAGACGTTATAGATTTGCCCGATCGCTGGCGCGTTTCCTAGGACATTTGCCATCGCTTGCGCCAGATCTTGCACATGCCCAAATTGGGTGAAATGCTGACCGTGACTGGGAATGGGAACGGGACGATCGCGAACAATTCGGTCAAAAAACCAGGCTTCTAGATCGTTGTAGTTCTGCGGGCCATATATATAAGTAGGACGGATGGATGTGAAGGGCAGTTTTTGGGCAGCCAGATAGGTTTCGGTGTCATGTTTGCCCTTGTGCCGACTTTTGGGATCGACGGGATCGCTCTCAAAATGAGGCATTTGGTCTGATTTGAGGTACACGCCCGCCGAACTCATGTAAACAAAATGCTCAATTCGTCCTTGAAAAATCTCGGCTAACGGCTGGGTGTCGCTCAGTTCGCGTCCATTGTTGTCAAAAACTGCGTCGAATTCTTTGCCCGTCAGCTTTTCTTTGAGGTCAGCCGGATTGGTACGATCGCCCAAAATTTGCTCTACCGCAGCGGGAACGGGCTTATTGCCTCGATTAAACAGCGTGACTTCGTGCCCTTGCTCCAACAATATTCGAGTCAGATAGACCCCGATGAATCGAGTCCCGCCCATGATGAGAATCCGCATACCGACTGCTCCAACGATCGACAACTTTTCATCTTAAAGCGATTGGGCGATCGGACGGAGATCTGCTGTTGCAACGTTCAGCTTTTCTAACGATCCTGGGACAGTGATTTGAGAAGGGGCTGAGGTACAAAACTTAACTTCAAAAATGCTGTTAATTTTTGTATTGCTCAACCACATCCCGCTTAATTTTCGGATAGTCTGTCAATCGATTAAGCGAGATAACTCGTCCGATGACTAGTCCTCATATTCAATTCTTTGCAGTAGTTTTTTGGTTCTGGGGTTATACATGCCTAGATTGGTGATGGCTAAACTTTGAGTGTAAGTCCAGGGAAACTGTTGAGCAAAGAAATCCTCAAACTTTTTGGCTTGCTGAAACACATGCTTGAGTCTGCGATTTTTTCTAGCTACATTGCGCCAAAATTCTCCAGTATTCTTAAAGAATTTCAGTTCAATCACCAGAAAGTTGTAAGCCTCATTCATCAAAATCAGGTCGCCTCGATGCGTTTCAATGATCTTCTTTTCAACGTTGTAAGGACGAATCAGCCACTCGTAGCCAACGACATAGCGATACTCATTGATCAGGTGCATTTTGTCCTGATTTTCTAACACGGTTCTCAGCAGATTTAGCTCGTCGCCATCGTAAGAATTTTTGTGGATCAATTCTCTGAGATGGGCTGACAGATCTTTGATTTTTTCGAGTCCAGAAATGATCAGTTTATGAATATCTTCACCCAGCGCAGGCTCCGATTCTCTCAACTGAATGAGTACACCAATGTGGTCGAGGCGATCGAGAAAGTCACCCGCATTTTCTTGAAACTGAATCGAGTTAGACAGTAGCCGTTGGTAAATTTTTTGAATGGAAAAATCGGGTGTCATCATGACTCCTTGTGGATTTGAGGTCGAGTAGAACCCAAAAAACTAGCCACCCTGCACAGTTAATAAAAATGGGGCGGCTAAAAGGAATGATAAGATTACCTTTTAGCCCCCTGACTGCTCATGGTCAGATAGGGGGTTAGCTGCTCATTGCTGTTGCCTCAGCTTTGAGCGGCGACTAGTGATGTAGGTAGGCCAACGGGTTCGGACTGCTCCGATGAATTAGCTTAATGTGGAAGAATACACGGATCGACGGGCCGAGTCAAGTAAATTTTATTTCCCGATGCAGAATCGGCTGAAGATGCGATCCAGTACAGATTCGGTGACATCTTCTCCCAAAATTTCGCCGAGCGATTGAATGGCGCTTCTCAAGTCGATCGTCCAAAAGTCAAGAGGAAGCTGATTTGCGATCGTTTCACTCACTTGTTGAAGTGCAGACTTTGCCCGCGTCAGGGCAGCCGCTTGACGTTGATTGATCGCTAAATCAAGATTAGCCGCCTGAATCTTTCCGGATTGAACTGTTTCTAAAATCGCTGCTTCTAAGTCAGGAATGCCTTGATTAAAAGCGGCCGCAGTTCTTACAATTTTTGCAACTAAAGGGAATCGCAAATCATCGATCGCTCCCCCTAGATCAATCTTGTTAAGAATTAAAATCACAGGACGATCTTTGACCTGTCGATAGATTTCTTGATCGGCTTCTGTCCATCCAATTTGAGCGTCGATCGTCAACAAAACCAGATCCGCAGACTGAGCGGCCAGGCGCGATCGTTCTACGCCAATCTTTTCCACCCGATCCTCCGTTTCTCGAATTCCCGCCGTATCGAGTACCTGAATCGGAATGCCGCCCACCACTAGCTGAGACTCCACCACATCGCGAGTCGTCCCTGGCAAATCGGTGACAATGGCGCGATCGCTGCGACTCCAGGCATTCAGCAAACTGGACTTGCCCACATTGGGACGGCCGACGATCGCCACTTTTAAGCCCGATCGCAGCAGTTCGCCCTGGTCGGCGGTGTTGAGAATCTGAGTGACATTGATGAGAACTTGGGCCAATTGGGTCTGAATTTCAGCTTGATTGAGAGGCGGCAAATCTTCCTCAAAGTCAATTCTGGCTTCGACTTCGGCGAGAATATCCAGACAGGTGAGGCGCAGTTGACGAAGGGGATGAGCGAGTTTGCCCTGGAGTCCGGCGATCGCAAATTGAGCAGCCTGCGGCGATCGGGCACCGACCAGATCAGAAATGCTCTCGGCCTGCGTTAAATCGAGTCGCCCGTTGAGAAAAGCTCGTAGCGTAAATTCTCCCGGTTGCGCTAACTTTGCGCCTTGTTCGAGACACAATTGCAACACTTGTTGAACAGCCATAATTCCACCATGACAGTGAAACTCAATGACATCTTCCCGCGTGTAAGAACGAGGCGCAAACATCAATAAAAGTAAGGCTTCATCGACCGTTTTCTGAGTGTTAGGATCGCGCACATAGCCGTAGAGAATTCGGTGACTTTCCCACGTTTGAGAACCTGGAGAATGAAAGAGAATTTTAGCGATCGTTACCGATTTTTCCCCCGACATTCGCACAATTCCCACACTTCCTTGTTCAGGAATAATGGCTGTGGCGATCGCGACAATTGTTTCTCCCATCATGCTCATTCTTGCCAATTAGAATTAATCAAACTGGTCAAAACGTGATCTTCCCACTTGCCATTAATCAGTAGGTAGTCTCTAGCATATCCTTCGACCACAAAACCAAGCCGTCTCAAAACGCTGCCGCTACGTCGATTGTGGGGCATATAATTTGCCATAATTCGATGCATATTTATGTCACGAAAAACATATTGAATTACCGTTTGTAGAGCTTCTGTCATATAGCCTTTACTTTGTTCAGATTGCGCCAAACTATAACCCAAAAAACAAGTGTAGGAAACACCATGAGTCATTTGAGTAAAATTAGCGGAACCAATGATCTGATCAGGCTGCGATCGCTTAAATAAAAACAGTCTGAGTGAGTGATCGTAGCTAAACTCAATAATACTTTTATCAATCTGCTGTGACCAAAACTCACGAGTGTAAAAGTTTCTAGGTCTGAGCGGCTCAAATGGCTCTAAAAACGCTCGATTGTCGCTGTAGTAGTTGATCACAGCAGGAATATCTCGTTGTGAAAGCAGCCGGACAATCAGCCTTGACGTTGAAAACACAGGAGGATCAATCATCATCCCTGACCCATTCTTTTTATGGAGATCTAAAGTTTTTAGCCTGAATTTGATCAACCAATTGATTAAAAGGAACCCAATTATCTTCTTCAGTAATGGACTTCCAAACGGATTCGATCGTCGGTCTGATCAAGGAGACTTCAGAATTGTAGTGAACCAATCGATTTACAATTTCTGACATCTGATCTTCAGGAAACTGATTTAAGGCTTGATGATAGGTTTGTCGCCAGCGATCGAGCAAACCAACTAACGCTTCATCAGGCATCACTACATTTTTGAAAATCGATGCGGGACGCTCTCGCCAATCTCTAGAAAATTGATGGGTTAGTTGTGAGAAAAAGTCCTGATAGTCAGCTTGAGAATCATTGAGAAATCGAACGGTTTGATACACCAACTCTTGCGCCATTTCTGACTGATCGAATCCTAACCGATAAAGCATTCTTTGTTGATAGGCTTTTTGATAATCAGCCTCAAAATTGGATGCAGCAGATTCGAGATCGGCGATCGCAACCACTTTTTGCAGCGGAGCCTGAAGCTTCTCTAAATTCCACAGACACATCCCCGGTTGATTGCCGTAGCTGTAGCGTCCACCATAGTCAAAATAAGCGGCTGTAAACTTGGGATTATAGGTTTCGATAAAGGCAAATGGCCCGTAATCAAAACTTTCTCCCGTGACCGACATATTATCGGTATTCAAAACAGCGTGACAAAATCCAGAAGCCATCCATTGTGCCGCTAGATCGGCTACTTTTTGCACCAGTTCTGCATAGAAAAGCGCGTAGCGGTCAGGTTTCTCAATCAAATGTGGATAGTAAACTTCGACCACATGGTCTAACAAGATTGAGATCAAATCTTTGCGATCGAGATAAGCCAATCGCTCAAACGTGCCAAAGCGAATGTGCGATCGACTAAAGCGAATCATCACCGACGATCGGGTAGGGGACGGCTCATCGCCCCGATAAAGAGATTCTCCCGTCTCGACCAGACTTAGACAGCGAGAAGTTCTGACTCCCAATCGATGCAGCATTTCTGCCGCCAGCACTTCTCTCACGCCGCCTTTGAGCGTTAGTCTGCCATCGCCGCCTCGCGAATAGGGCGTAGTTCCTGACCCTTTGGTGCCAAAATCGTACAGTTCGCCGTCAATTCCTCGGACTTGTCCATACAAAAAGCCGCGTCCGTCACCCAAAAAAGGATTGTATCCGCCAAACTGGTAGCCGTGATAGCGCAGCGCTAAAAAGGGTTCGCGTCCGTGAAATTCGCCAAACGCCTCCGTGAAATCCGCATCCGTAACCGATCGTGGGTCAAGCCCGATCTGTTGCAGAACGTCGTTATTGCGAAATCTGAGGATCTGTTGGGGAAACTGAGCGGCAGAGACGCGATCGAAGAAATCGTCGCCCAGATGTTCGAGGGCTGGCTCGTAATTAAGCGTCAGTAGGGGATTGGGCTGTTTTTCAGAGTCGGTAGAAGTCAAAACGAGAAGGGGCGATCGCAACGTCTTCTTCATCCTACCGAGGATACGCAGTCATGACTAAAGCATTCGTATTTTACGCAAAAGAAAGCCTTTTTGTCCGTTAGTTGCGGCGCAAACTTGGGCAAATTGACGAACGTAGGTAAGAACTACCATTTTAAGTCCAAATAGCTCAGTATTCTTACGGACTTTACCCATCGTAAGTAGAGCCTAAATGATGGCTGCCCTTCTTAAGTTTGTAAAAAACCCCTGGAGAAATTTCGGTGAAGCGTCAAATTGTCAAACAAGCTCAAGCTCTATTCATTTTTCTGACACTCCTGACCTGCTTTGGCACTAAGGGACTCCACGCCCAGATTGCACCTGCCACAGACGGAACGGGAACGATCGTCACACCCAACAACAATCAATTTGACATCACCGGAGGAACTCAATCTGGAGCCAATCTATTCCAGAGCTTTCAACAGTTTGGCTTAAATCAGAATCAGATTGCCAATTTCATTTCTAATCCCAACATCCAAAATATTCTCGGTCGCGTGGTCGGTGGCGATGCGTCTGTGATTAACGGATTGATTCAAGTTAGCGGTGGAAATTCTAATCTCTACCTGGTAAATCCAGCGGGAATTATTTTTGGCAATAGCGCAAGTTTGAATGTTCCTGCATCATTCACAGCGACGACTGCAAATGCGATCGAGTTTGGTGCAAATTCCTGGTTCAACGCGGTCGGAACGAACAACTATGCTGATTTAATTGGCGCTCCTAACAGCTTTGCTTTTATCACGTCAGGAAGTTTGCTCAATGCTGGCAATCTGTCTGTAGGTCAGGGTCAGAGCCTCACACTGCTGGGTGGAACGGTGATCAATACAGGCACCCTTTCTGCGCCCGGAGGCAACATTACGATCGCCGCCATCCCCGGAGAGAAACTGGTTCGCGTTAATCAAGCGGACAGTGTCTTGAGTTTGGATCTGCCGATCGCCGATAAGTCCGTGATTAATTCCACCAATAGTCCTTTGTCACTTCCTGATTTACTGACAGGTCAGCAACTCGCAAATGCAACCGGAGTGACGGTTGAAAATGGCGTGATCAAACTGACTCGCACAGACACCCCGATTCCCTCTGATGCCGGGACGAATATTGTCAGCGGTCAAGTTTCTGCGGCTGGCGCGTCTCCTGGAATCATTCAAGTTTTGGGCGACAAAGTGGGACTGGTCAACGCCAAACTCGATGCTTCTAGCGCAAAAGATGGGGGCACCGTGTTGATTGGCGGCGACTTTCAGGGTAAAGGAACTGCGCCCAATGCCTCACGCACGACTGTCACCAACGATTCTGTAATCAGCGCTAACGCTGGAGAAATCGGTCAGGGTGGTCGGGTGATTGTCTGGTCAGATCAGGCAACTCGATTTTTTGGCACGATCAACGCTGAAGGTGGAACGATTCGCGGAGACGGTGGCTTTGTTGAGGTTTCGGGCAAAAACAATCTCAATTTTCAGGGGATGGTCTACGCTACTGCGGTGAATGGACTGAATGGCACACTGCTGCTCGACCCTAAGAATATTACGATCGCCAATCAACGGGCTGCCTACATCAGTGATCCGATCTGGGGAAGTACTGGCACCAATTCAAATACCAGTGCGATGAATTCAGTATTTGGGACAGGTAATTGGGACAACATCTCGCTGGCGACGGCGACGGGTTCTCCGTTTGCAGTGGGGACTGGCAATGACTACACCTTCATCTATTTGGATGGCAGCGACGGACGAGCCAATCGCCTCAATGCTTATCTAGCATCCAATTCGACGGCGATCGACACTTGGGTAAGGCAAGGCGGACGGCTCTTTTTGAATGCTGCACCCAACCAGGGCGGAAGCTTCTCAATGGGGTTTGGTGTCACCCTCAACTATCCTAATTCTTCCGGCAGTGTGGCTGCGGTCAATCCTGCACATCCAATTTTTAATGGGCCCTTTACACCAACCGGGACTAGCTTCTCTGGTGGCTCTTTTGCTCATGCAACCGTTTCAGGGGCAGGCTTGGCTCCTTTAGTCCGGGATGTTCCTAACCCGACCAAGATCGTTCTAGGTGAACAGTTCGTAGATCAGGGATTGGTGTTATTTGGGGGGCTGACTACAGCAAACTTTCACAATCCGCAGCCGAATGCTCAGAACTTACGATCGAACATCATTTCCTATACCAGTGGTGAGAGCAGCCTCTCAAGTGCGCTGTTTACAGACAATCCCACCGCTTCTGTAAGAATTTCACCCGGTCAAATCACAACGCTGACCAACGCCGGGACGAATGTAGTTTTGCAAGCCAATAACGACATTACGATCAAGAACGCGGTTACGAGCAATAATCCAACCGGGAATGGTGGCAACTTAACGCTACAAGCAGGTCGCAGCATTTTGGTGAACGCCAACGTCACGACAGATAACGGCAATCTCACGCTGTCTGCCAACGATGTAGGCGCGATCGCCGCTCAACGAGATCCCGGTGCCGCCGTGATCACAATGGCTCCAGGAACTAGCATCAATGCCGGGACAGGCAACGTCAATATTGCAGTCGGAACCTTTGACACAGGCGGCGATGTCACGCTGCAAAACATTCAAGGCAACACTGTCACAGTTGAAAACACTGGCACCACGAGAACGGTCAATTTGCAAGCGCCGATCGTCGCCAACACGGTTACAGGCAGTACCGCAAACATTGTGAATGTTGCCAACACCGCCAGAATTCAAAATGGGGTTGATATTGTCGCTCCAGGCGGAACGGTCAACGCAGCAGCAGGCACTTATACCGAATCGGTGACGATCGCCAAATCTCAAACGCTGAATGGTGCAGGCGCAGGCAATACGATCGTCAGCGGTGGAAATACCTCTGGAGTCTTCGCGATCAATTCTGGTACAACGGTGAATCTCAATGGGTTGACGATCGCAAACGGTAGAGCCAGCAGTCAAGGCGGTGGAATCTATAACGAGGGTGCGCTAGCGGTTGCCAACAGCATCATCCGCAACAACTCGGCTAATGGTGGGGCAGGCATCTATTCGACCAACGCTCTTAATCTCACTAACAGCACCGTCAGCAACAACACTGACACAGATTATGGGGCAGGCGTTTGGGTAATCAGTGGCACTGGAACCATTACCAACAGCACCATTTCTGGCAACCAGGGTCGATACTCTGCTGGCGTTCACAATGATGGCAATCTAACCATCAGAAATAGCACGATCGCTAACAATACCTCCACCGATCCAGGAGAAGGCGGCGGATTGGGAAGTCACGATACCGTCAACATTAGCAATTCAATTATCGCCAACAACAGTGATGCAACAAGCCCAGATGTTTCTGGCTCATTCATTGATCAAGGCAACAATCTAATCGGTAAAAGTGACGGCAGTATAGGCTTTACCAATGGGGTGAATGGCAGTGTGGTGGGCACGATCGCCGCTCCCGTCGATCCTTTGCTGGCTCCACTTGGAAACTATGGCGGGCCGACTCAAACTCATGCTTTACTGCCAGGTAGTCGTGCGATCGATGCTGGAAATAGCGCCATTCCAACCGATCAAAGAGGTGTGGCACGAGTCGGAAATCCCGATATTGGCGCATTTGAGTCAAAAGGATTTACCCTCTCGGCAACCAGTGGAACGCCCCAAAACACAACGGTCAACACGGCTTTTGCCAATCCGCTGAGTGTAACGGTTAATGCGAATGATGCGATCGAACCTGTGGCAGGCGGCATTGTTAACTTTACGGCTCCAACGACGGGGGCAAGTGCGACGGTAACCAGTCCGGCGACGATCGATGCTTTGGGTCAAGCCAGCACAATTGCAACCGCAAATACCAAAGCTGGAAGCTACACCGTCAGCGCAAATACAAGTGGAATTGCAACCCCGATTAGTTTTAATTTGACGAATGATCCGGGGGCAGCTAGTCGCTTTAATGTCGCAGGATTTGCGTCACCAACGGTTGCCGGAATCTCACAGGGATTCACCGTCACTGCATTTGATCTATTCGACAACATTGTTACAGCGTATGGTGGCACGATCGCATTTAGCAGCGATGATACGAATGCAACTTTGCCAGGTACGTCAACGTTAACAAACGGAGTCGGATCATTCACTGGAACGCTGACAACTGCGGGAACGCGATCGCTGACAGCAATGGATACGACAACTTCGACAATCACTGGAAGCCAAACCGGAATTATCGTCAATCCAGCAGCCCCCTACTTCATCGGTGCAACAGGTGGACAAGCCCAAAGTACAACCGTCAACACAGCTTTTGCGGCCAATCTACAAGCAACGGTATACGATATTTACAACAATGTGATTCCGAATGTGAACGTTGTATTTCAATCTCCCGAAAGCGGTGCGAGTAGCATTTTTACCGGAAGTACAACGCTGGTCACTGATGCCAACGGGACGGTTTCGATTCCCATTCGAGCCAACACGATCGCCGGAAATTTCACCACGATCGGGAGTGCAGGCGCAGCCATTCCCGCCAACTTTGACCTGAGAAACCTACCCGACGCACCTTCTAGCATCACGCCCACAAACGGATCGGGGCAAACTGCACGAGTCAATACGGCCTTTACAAACCCGCTACAAGCGCTCGTCACCGACCAGTTTGGCAACCCGATTCCCAACAGCACTGTGACGTTTAGCGTGCCAACACTCGGCCCCAGTGGCCGCTTTACCGGAGAAGTCACCACGATTAACGCCAACACAGACGCAACTGGAACCGCAACCGTCACGATCGCAGCCAATACCATCTTTGGAAGCTATACCGGAAACGCTAGTGTGAATGGAGTTTCAACCACTGCCAACTACACCTTATTCAACAACACAGGCAATCCTGCACAAATCGCTGGAACAAACGGCACCCTGCAACAAACGATCGTCAACACGCCTTTCAACAATGCGCTACAAGCGATCGTGCGAGATGAGTTTGGCAATCCGGTGAATGATGTTGCGGTGACATTAAGTTTGCCGACAGTTGGAGCCAGCGGCCGTCTAACAGGAGAAGTCACAACGCTGACCACGCGCACTGACGAAACGGGTCAGGTTCGCATTCCCATACAAGCCAACACGATCGCTGGAAGCTTCACCGCCACTGCCACCGTTTCGGGCATCACTCCCGCTAACTTTAGCCTCATCAATCAGCCCGATCGTCCCGCTTCGGTTACCGCTTCTGGAGGAACGCCCCAAAATGCCACCATTCGGCAAGCCTTCTCCAATCCCTTACAGGCAAAGGTCAGCGATCGATTTGGCAATCCCATCCCCAGCATAACGGTAACCTTCCAGGTGCCAACTCAAGGGCCGACAGGTCGCTTTAACGGCAACTTCACCACGCACTCATCGGCCACCGACGCTGCGGGAATTGCCAGAGTGACGATCGTCGCCAACGACAAAAAAGGCAGCTTTACAGGCACGGCAGCAACCGAGGGAGTCGATACCATCACCCGCTTTAGGTTGACCAATGATTCCGTCTTCAAACTGGACGAAGAAACCCGACTGGGACGAGATCTCAAGCAAGCTGCTCCTCCATCGCCTGCTGTTACGCCTGACACACCCAATTCGATTCTCTGTGCTGTTAAGACAAAGCCCGAATCGAGTTTAGATGACTATCAAGGCGTTCGTGAATGTGTGCGAGAAGTCGTCGTCAATCCGCGATCGATTAAGTCATCATCCAAGTCTCAGTAATTCAAAATCTCATTCGCTGGTGTGTGATCTGTGTTACCGTGTCTTGCGGTTATCAAAGACCTGAAGCCGTCATTCTCCAGCGTTCAACCTTCTCAGATTAAATTTTCAGTCTCAGCCGTTTAACCAAGGGTACTAGTCCGATGTCTTTAAGGTCTTTTGTGGTGAGTTGTGGAGTTGCCTTTCCAGTCATTCTGGCGGTCTTTGCGATGTCTGCCCCGACGATCGCTCAATCCGACCCCACCACGCTTCCCAATCCCAGCCTCGATCGCTTTCCGCAGCCGATTCCCAGTCCTCAGCCCCTCCCGCCCAGCGACCAGCAACCGACGTTGCCCACACCCACACCCACTCCGACCGCTCCCGAACTCACTGCCCCAGTTACCATTCCCGTTCGCAAAATCGAAGTGACGGGCAGCACGATTCTCAAGCCAGGTGACATCACGCCGATTACTACGCCGATCGAAGGTCGCTCTGTCAGCCTCGAAGAATTGAGAACGGTTGCAGACGCGATTACTCAGCTTTACTTAAACCGGGGTTTCATCACGTCGAGAGCCGTTTTGGTGGATCAGGCGATCGTCGAGGGCGTGGTGCAAATTCGGGTGGTTGAAGGGTCACTTGAAAGAATTGATATCGAGGGCACTCAGCGATTGAAGCCGTCCTACGTTCGCAGTCGCGTTCAACTTGGGGCGGGCGTTCCGTTGAACAAAGACCGCCTAGAAGATCAGCTAAGACTGCTCAAATCTGACCCGCTGTTTGACAATGTAGAAGCCAGTCTACGCCCCGGAACTGGACTCGGACAAAGCATTCTCACCCTGCGAGTCAAAGAATCTCAAGCCGTGAACGGCTACATCGGGGTGGATAACTTCTCGCCACCGAGCGTCGGATCTGAGCGACTGGGTGCCGTTTTGAGCTACCGCAACCCGACCGGACTAGGGGATGAAGTGAGTGTCTCCTACTTTCGATCGCTCCAGGGTGGCTCGAATGTGTTTGACTTTAACTATCGGGTGCCTGTGAATGCGATGAATGGCACAGTTCAGCTTCGCGTGTCTCCTAGTAAGAGTAGAATTATTGCCTCTGATTTTGCAGCCTTTGACATTCGGAGTAATACGACGCTTTATGAAGTCAGCTATCGTCAGCCGATTATCCGCACGCCCCGCGAAGAATTAGCGCTTTCTCTAGGCTTTGCTTTTCAAGACGGGCAAACCTTTCTTTTTAACGACACCCCTTTCCCATTTGGAATTGGCCCCGACGCAGATGGCAATAGCCAGACTCGTGTACTGAAGTTTGGTCAAGATTATGTAAGACGAGACCCTCAAGGAGCTTGGGCGCTACGATCGCAGTTTAGTCTCGGTCTGGATGTGTTCGATGCTACGACCAATAATGATCCGGTTCCTGATGGTCGCTTTTTTAGCTGGTTGGGTCAGATTCAGCGCGTTCAGCGTCTTGGCAACAATCACTTATTAATCGCTCAAGCGGATGTGCAATTGACTCCAGACAGTTTGTTACCGTCTCAGCAGTTTGTAATTGGGGGCGGACAATCTCTGCGGGGCTATCGGCAAAATGCGCGATCGGGTGACAATGGTTTCCGGCTGTCTCTCGAAGATCGAATTGCCATTTTGCGCGATGCGTCTGGGGTGCCAACCTTGCAGCTTGCGCCCTTTATCGAAGCTGGCTCAGTCTGGAACAAATCGAGCAATCCTAATAAGCTAACCAACGAAACTTTCTTGGCCGCCGCCGGGCTTGGACTCATCTGGGAACCTGCTCCCCGGTTTGTGGTGCGTCTCGACTATGCCATCCCGTTTGTCAGACTGACCGACGAAGGCAACAATGCTCAAGACAAGGGGTTCTTTTTCAGTGTGGGCTACCGCCTCTAATCGGTTGAGCGAGGAATGGGATTGAATGCGGGTTCACCAGATGTGGAATTGTCCGATTTCTCGCTTTTGTTTTTAGAACCTGCCAACGACGCAGCTCATCCACCCCAAGGCGAGTCGATCGCCAGACAAGAGAACTAGAGAAGGATGAGTGCAGCGATTTGTTGGGATTGCTATTCACCCTTTCAACGTCTGCCTGATCGCTCACTTTGGGAAGAAGCCAGGCTGGTTTGGTGAAGTTCGAGTCAACCTGAGTTTTGGTGGGGCTTTGTACGGAGAGAACCCATTCCATAGACTTGCGCTTGAGTTCTTCTAAGGAACGCGAGTTTATTAGCCTGAAATTCTCTAAATATGCTTGGTCAGTTGATTTTGGCTTCGTTTTAATGGGTTGCAGCCCCTAAATCTCTCAAATTTGGGAAACTTTGAAGCTCAAACCCGTTTTGAATTCCAGAATTTTTTGATCTCAAAGTCCCCCAGAATGGGGAATTTAGGGGGCGAAGTCGCTTGGCAATAAACGATCTTATTTAATTCGCGATTCTAAGGAAGCTTGTCGTGGCACCAACTTGAGTTTAAGGTCTCCTGGGGAGGTTGATGGTTCCATAGACCTGAGCTTGCGTTCTTTTTAGGAAACTTGTGACTCCATAGACTTGAGCTTGCGTTCTGCTGAGGAAGGCTTAGGTGGATTGGTTAGAGGAACGAATCGCGACAACATGGATTCACTCTGAGTACTAAAAGAATCGTACCATTTGACACTGTTCATATCTCCCTCGCAAGCTACTTGTGCGGCTCTTAGCAGTTGTCTTTGATAGTCAAGAATGCCATTCAGCCATCTCCACCTTGCCACGTTAAATTAACAGCGTGAGTGTTTTGTCCTTGGACTTCAAATGGGCAAAATCTCGGCTAAGAATCACTATCTTCTCCGCCACAATAGTTGTAAGCATCAAGAACTCCTTCAGAAACATTTTCGAGGAATTTTTGTATGTCCCAAGTCCGGTCAAGATTGAAGCTGTTATGAATAAGCTTTTCTACTAAAACTGCCTCACAGTAACAATCCAACTACTCACAACCAAACACCTCTCAATCAATCTGCTCTCGCCAACAGTGTCTATGAACGTTCCTCCAATAACCCAAGCCAGCTAACGGCTAAAGTGAGCGGCTGCCAGTAACGTTTGCCACAACACCAAGCATCTCTGCCAGTCCGCTCCAACCGGGTGGTTATGCAGCGATCGCCATAAGCTACAAAACAAAACAGACCGTAAGTTTACATCTCGTCATTCCAATTTATAGGCGTAATCGTCTGATTTATCCAGTCTTCCCGCAGAATTCCATAGCAAATTGAATCTAACCGTTTGCCATCGACAGTCACCCAAGCTTTTCGGAAGTGCCCCTCTTTTACATAATTGCACTGTAAAAAAACTTTCCGCATCGCGAGGTTATCAACACAAGTACTGCCCTCAATGCGTTCAAGTTCAGACCATGTTTCAAACAAATAAGCCGTCAACCATTGAAGTGCTCTCTTACCAATGCCTTGTCCTCGATACTCAGATTGAATGCGTAAATCGAACATAGGAGAACCATCATCGATGTCATCGAGATCGAACAATCGAATCAATCCAACTCGTTGATCGGAGTTAGCAACAATCCAAAAGGTCTGACAATTAGTTCCAGTAAATTCGCCCTGGTCAACCCATTCCAGCACTTTTTCTCGGCTCAGTTGAGGATCTCTGTGATACATCCAGCGATCGCTCGACAACCAATCTGCTAATAACTCACGCTCTGTGCCGATCAATAGAGATTGAAAAGAAAGTTGTAGGCTCATCATTTAACGTTGCTAACGTTGATTCAACGAGATTGCACTCAATGCTAAACGATAAATAGCTTTAGCTTGTTCCCTCACCGACAAATTGAGCCGCATAACGTCCGCGCTCACCGGACACAGGCAACTTCTCAAACTCAACCGACTAATCTCATTGTTCTGGTGCAGCGACTTGTTGTGCCGCGATCTCTACGGCGAGGTTGACTGATTGTTCAACGGATTATCCAACTCGGCAAAAGCCATTTTTACAGAGCTACGAACACCTTTCCAATCTCGTTCTGACAACTGACCAATTTGCACAATATTGGTAGAAGTTGGTAGCGTAACAATGAAACTCCGAAACACGGATTCAACTCTTAGCCCGGATGCTGCCCAATCTTGAAGCACGTAATCCGTCGCGCCTAATCCTTTCATTTGAGAAGTAATCAGACCGACAATAAGATCTGGACGAATCGCATAATTACGTTGCAGATGACAAAACAACAGCGGGACGACGTTTCATTCCGGTTGCACCCGGAAAATCAACGCTCACCAAATCACCAGGATTAAATGACACTAAACAGCCTCCTCATCGAGGAACAGGGAAGCTGAATATTGCAACGAGAAATTAACAACATCCATCTGATCCTGCTCAGTCCAAGCATCACTTTGGTCAATCATAGGCGAATCTTGCTGAACTAACTCATTCAGAATTAGCGTTGCCAACCGCAAGCGTTCTGTCGGCGATAAAGCTCGAATGACCTCGTTATAAACTTGTTGAGCAGTGGGTGCCATATCAGAGTCTCCTAGTCATCATTCCATCAGCCTAGCACTTCTCCAACCGACCTTAATCATTGCCAAACCACACCCTCTAAATGTCGCTAGGATCTTCTGCGTCTGACGCTTCATTGCCTTCTTGCGATGTAACAAAAAGCAGTTTTACACCTTCGCGTGAATGCTGTTTGTGCCACAAGCCACATGGAACGATAAAAATGCTCCCTGTATGCAGAGAAACTTCCTTCACATAACCATCACTCAAAACTGTGACATCTACATTACCTGCCAAGATGTGAAGAAGCTCATCATCGGGGTGACGCTCCCAGGGCGTTGAGCCTGAGAAGCAGACCATCCCCATCATGCATTGATTGAAATTACCAAGTACTTTCATTGCTGCGCTGGCATCATTACTTGCGGTTTGCTCTGTAATTTCGAGCTTGCCGACAGATTCAAGTGCAGATTGTATGTCTATCGTGTCCATGTTTGCCTCTTAAAAACGACTGAGACAGATCTAGTACATTTGCTCAAAATGGTCAAGTACCGACACGATAAGCCTCCTGACCAATGACTTCAAACCACTGCCACCAGCCGAAACGTGAGCGGCATAACGACTAAGATAAGCGGCGGCAGATAGCCTTGACGACTCTACCAAGATATTTTGACCGTCCGCTTCATCGACTTGTTAGCCTGCGGCAATGACAGATGAATCTTAGCAAACATAGCTCGAAATAAAATTCTTAAGAAAATCAATGAAGACTCGAACTTTAAGTGGAATATAAGCACGCGAAGGATAAACAAGCCAAGCAGCGGTGCTAAAATCTGCTGCCGTCACTTCGTAATCTGGAAACACGTTGATGAGTATCCCAGCTTGTAGATCCTCGCCAATCAGCCAGTTCGGAAGCAGAGCTAAACCCATCCCTGCGATCGCGCAGTGCTGAAGAGCGATTGCGCTAGAAATTAACGTGCGTCCAAAAACTGGAACTTCGCTCAGTTCTCCCTTCTGATCCTTGAAGATCCATCTAGATCGAAACCCTGCGAACGGAAATAGTAGACAGTTATGCTGCGCTAAATCGACGGGGTTTTTAAGTTGTTCCGATCGCTTGAGATAATCTGAACTGGCACAAACAAAGTAGTGAGTCGGCATCAGTTGTTGGGCAATAAGGGCTGAGTCTGGAAGAAGTCCAAGTCGAATCGCCAGATCGATTCGTTCGGCGAACAAATCAACAATGGTGTCGGACAGCAGTATATCGACTGTGAGATCGGGGTACAGTCGATTAAACTCGGTCAATAGCGGCACAATGCACTTGAGACCAAAAGAAACGGAAGCTGTGACGCGAAGTTTTCCTTTGGGTTGGCTGGAAACATCTGTCGCGATGGCAGTGGCTTGATGGAGTTCTTCAACCAGTGACTCGACACGCTCAAAATAGGTCATCCCGGCTTCGGTCGGGGATAATTGCCGCGTGGTGCGCTGGAATAATCGGATTCCTATTTCTGCTTCTAGACCTGCGATCGCCCGTGAAACCGAAGAAGGATCGAGATTGCGATCGCGGGCAACAGCGGCAAAACTACCTTGCCTGAAAACTTCCACGAAGAGTTGCAGTACTGATATATCCATTGTTAAAGGGTTCACATAACCTGCTAATCCACGATTTCCCTACCTAAAATCTTACCTCAAGGAAGGAGGATTCGTGCAACTTCCGCATGAGAGTCGTTCATGAGTTTACGTTTATTTGTTTTATCGCAGCAGGTATCTTTAGCTAATTGTCCGACTTGAGCAATATTTCGATCTAATTATGTTTCAGCGTAAATTATTGCGATTTCTGATTGCTTTCGTGGCTGGATTTATGTCCACGCTGGTATTTCATCAAGGAATGCTGGCTTTTTTACATGCGATCGCTTTCACACCCATTGCCCCTTATCCAAGTGCCCCAACTAGACCGTTTGGAATTCCCTTCTTCTGGTCTTTAGCCTTTTGGGGAGGAGTTTGGGGAATGGGTCTGGCTGTTGTGCTCAATCGAATTCTACAGCGTTTTTTCTACTGGGGCGTAGCATTCCTATTTGGGATGCTTGCTCCTACGCTAGTTTCAATTTTTGTGGTGTTCCCGCTGCAAGGAGTTCCGGTTACGCCGAACGGAATTTTCTTGGGTTTGATCCTGAATGCCGCTTGGGGCACTGGTACTGCATTCTTTTTGCAATTTCAGTCTCGCTCACTCAACAATTCATAGGATGAAGTGAAAGGA
The DNA here is from genome assembly GCF_052939495.1 of Phormidesmis sp. 146-12. Classification (NCBI taxonomy): domain Bacteria; kingdom Bacillati; phylum Cyanobacteriota; class Cyanophyceae; order Leptolyngbyales; family Leptolyngbyaceae; genus Phormidesmis; species Phormidesmis sp. 146-12. The sequence continues at coordinate 97,579 of NZ_JBJPHS010000012.1, forward strand.
GTAGAACCATTGAACCTTCAAAATGCACTATACGAAACGCTAATTTGGATTCAGAATTTAGGCACTGTTAGCGCAGTTGTATTCATCGGGCTGTATATTTTAGCAACTGTTTTGTTTATTCCAGGTTCGATTCTAACATTAGGAGCAGGTGTGGTTTTTGGTGTTGCTCTAGGAACGATTTATGTGTTTATCGGAGCAACGATCGGTGCGACATTGGCATTTCTCATCGGACGATATCTGGCGCGAGGCTGGGTGGCTAAGCGAATCGCTAGTCATGATAAATTCAGCGCGATCGATGCTGCGATCGCACGCGAAGGGCTAAAGATTGTTTTGCTCACGCGCTTATCCCCCGTTTTTCCCTTTGTCCTTTTGAACTATGCTCTGGGCATCACGCAAGTGTCTTTGCGGGACTATGTTCTCGGCTGTGTAGGCATGATTCCTGGAACCATGATGTATGTGTACATTGGTTCTTTGGCAGGTAGTCTGGCGACCATTCAGAACTCAGGTCAAAGTCCGGAAGCCCAGAGAGTGCAATGGGTCATCCGCATCGTTGGCTTGATTGCAACTGTCGCAGTGACGCTCTATATCACCCGCATTGCCCGCAGCGCTCTTCAGAAAAGCGTCAATTCACGATAACGTTCAGACTTTGCAAATAGGTTTTCACGATGCTAGAAGAATTGATTACTGCTCCACTTGATATTCATAATCAACGCCTGATTTCGCATGTGCATCCAATGGACTGGGTGAATCCTCAACCTGCCAATTGTTACGATCTCGTCGTGATTGGAGCCGGAACTGCTGGATTGGTTGTTGCCGCAGGGGTCGCAGGATTAGGGCTAGGATTGAAGGTGGCACTGATCGAAAAACATTTAATGGGCGGAGATTGCCTTAACATGGGCTGTGTACCAGGGCAAACGCATGAAAATTGTTGATCCTTTCAGATTAAGGATTTCAGCCTCTAAGCATTTCTGCCCATGAGGTCTGGAAGCCTTGCAGGGCAGTCACCCAATTTTTTTATGCGTTTGCCCTGACTACCGGGATGGGCAGTACCGCGAAATTTATATTGCAGAATCAGAAACAGAACCCCTGCTGGGGATGGCACTACTTTACGATCATCGATTGCAGGTTGATGCTGTTGAGGGTGGAAGCGTCAGAATTGAAACTTTGTGATCCTGGTTAGAAGCCTATCGATGAGGCACAGTCTAACAATGCGATCGAGCGGGGCACAATAATGTAATTGAGATGATTAAATCCAAGAAGGCAGTCCACGAGTAATTCTTATTCCACCTATCACCGCACCTTAACAAAACAAGTCGCTGCGTCTCAAAATAGTTGTCTGATTTGCAAAGGTTGTTCGCGCGGCGGTAAGCCTAGTCGTTGCCTGGGACTGTTGAACAATGCTGTCTTAAGTTTGATGGGCGGAGGGAGAATCGAACTCCCATACCTTTCGGTGCCACATTTTGAGTGTGGTGCGTCTACCAGTTTCGCCATCCGCCCGTTTTCGCTTCACCATTGTAGCTTACTTTTCGATCTTGCAACAAGGATTCATAAGTTTGGCTACTGGCCCAGCGATCGATTTCTCGCGCCCGCAAAACCGGAACCGGATGAGTTAGCTGTGCCGTCTGCAACTGCTTCAACATCTCGCCTAGCTCGTTTTTGCTAACGTCGTCATAGGCTCTCGCTTGAGCGATGAAGGCATCTAGATTTAGTTGGCTCGACAGCGAGGGCGAGCCTCCCGACAGTTTCATCATCACCGACATAATTGTTCTGGGGTCTTGAGTAGCGAGCAGGGCAGCACGATCGCACGTAAATTCTGCACATCTCACCCAGGCTAAAATTTGGCTCTGCAATCCCTGCGTCAAAAATTCTCCCAGAGGAAGCTGGCCCGCCGCCAAAACCATAATGTTGGCCAGCGTCAGATAAACCCCGTGATCACATTTGAGATGTCCCAACTCGTGAGCAATGACCGCCTGAATTTCTTCGGGAGTCAGCAACTCAATCAGCGACGTGTGCATGACGACGAAGGGCTGTTTGCCACGCATCGCAAAGGTGTAAGCATTGGGCACCGGGTGTTGACGGACATACAGTTGAGGCGGCTCAATGTCCAACACGCGGCAGGCTTCAATTAACAAACCGTGAAGGTGAGGAAGCTGTTGCTCACTGACCAGAATGCTGGAGGCGATATTTTCTAGATAAAAAAACTGTTCTGCCACGGGGCCCAGCAGATTACGGATCACCATATCCAATCCGGGAAGCTGCTTGAGGGCATTGGTGGCTTCCAAATCCAGAGGGTGGCGGAATTGATCAGCCTTTAATCCAATCAAAAGAGACTTTGAGAAAGACATGTGGGGAGCTAGAAAGGACTCTCAAAGTCAGTATAGCGAACAGGGAGGAGGGATGAGCGAACAGGGAGGAGGGATGAGGGATGAAGGATGAAGGTCGATCGAGTGCCATTCATCGTTCATCAGGTCATCGCTGGAGTTAGGTTGACGAAACGGGAGAATCGACAGGGGTTAGCATCGGCTCCGTGATGGTGTCTTCCTGGACGCGCTGAAGTTTGGCTCCGAGCTTTTGAAGTTTGAGTTCCAGGTGTTCGTAGCCGCGATCGAGGTGCTGTAATCCCTGAAGCGTGGTCTTGCCTTCGGCTGCCAAAGCTGCCACCACTAGGGCCGCAGAGGCTCTCAAGTCAGTCCCCACTACAGGCGCACCCGACAGCATCGAAACGCCGCGAATAATGGCGTGATTGCCTTTGACGCGAATGTCTGCCCCCATTCGGTTTAATTCGGGGACGTGTCCCAGGCGATTTTCAAACACCGTTTCGCTAATCACACTGTCACCCTCCGCCAGGGTCAATAGAGACACAAACGGAGCCTGCACATCTGTGGGAAAACCAGGGTAAGGCAGGGTTTCGATGTCGGTCGATCGATAACGCTGTTTGGGCAAAATTCGCATCCGATTCGGACTGTCCATCACGGTTCTGATGCCGATTTCCTGCATTTTGGCCAGGATCGCCGTGATGTGGTCAGGAATGATAGGAGACAGGGTGATTTCTGATCGCGTGATCGCCCCCGCCATCAAAAACGTCGCCGCTTCAATGCGATCGGGAATGATGCTGTAGTCAGTTGTGTGCAGATGGGGTACGCCAGAAATGACGATCGTATTCGTCCCGGCTCCTCGGATTTTGGCTCCCATCGCTCGACAAAAATTGGCCAGATCTGCAACTTCTGGTTCTTGAGCGGCGTTCTCGATCGTCGTCTCACCGTCTGCCAGCGTCGCCGCCATCATCAAGGTTTCCGTCGCGCCCACACTGGGATAGTCGAGATAAATTTTGGCCCCTTTTAGCCGCTTGCTGGTTCCTGTCACATGGGCGTGAACGATTCCATGCTCGATTTGTACATTTGCGCCCATTGCCTGCAAGCCACGCACATGAAGATCAACGGGACGGGCCCCGATCGAGCAGCCCCCCGGTAACGGCACCCGCGCCACCCCCAATCTCGCCAACAGCGGCCCAATCACAAAAAAGCTGGCCCGAAGCTGACTCACCAACTCATAAGGCGCTTTTGAATGACTGATCTGGGTTGCGTCAATATCCAGAACATCTCCGTGCTGCCGAAATTTCACGCCCAGCGCTGATAGAAGCTCACCCATGCGAGTCACATCCGCCAGCAGCGGAACATTGCGAATCCGGCAGTCTTGAGAACACAGCAACGCTCCTGCAATCACCACCAGAGCCGCATTTTTAGCCCCACTGATGTTGACATGACCACTTAGAGGCGTTTTGCCCCAGATTTGAAGTACCGAGTTACTTTCTTCGGGGGAAGAATAAGAATTAGACAGGTTGAGAGCGGAAGTAATGGGTTTGTCCTCCTGGGTTAATATTTTTACAACGTCAAATTTGGTTTCGATTCTACCGGAAACTTCGTAGATGTCCAGCCTTTCATCTGACAGTCGCTAAAAACAACCGTGTGAGTCGCTTCTGGTATCAACAAAATTCTTTTAAGGTCACGCTTGACAAACTATGAACTCATGCAGCAGTATAGGAGATCGTGACGCTAAAACAGTTCATGCGGGACTGGCGGAATTGGTAGACGCGCTAGATTCAGGTTCTAGTGTTCGCAAGGACTTCCGGGTTCAAGTCCCGGGTTCCGCATCTTTGACAAAAAGACTCTGCACTAGACTAAAAAGTTTTGAGCGGGGTCTTTTGTTTGTGAAGAGCCTTTGGTTACGCCGTGAATTTGCTTACGAGCGATCGTGTGTTTGTAACGAAAGTTTAATCATTCTGCGACTCCTAAAGTTCAGTACTGCCTTGCAATGTTAACCAGCCTGCAAAATCCGCTTGTCAAGCAGCTACGCAAATTGCATCGCGCCAAAGACCGTCGAGAGCAGCAGCTTTTTTTGATCGAAGGAACGCATTTAATCGAAGAAGCCTGTCTCGCTCAAGTGCCCTTTGTCACCGTTTGCTACACAGAAACCTGGTTGAGTCAGCACCCTAATCTGGGGCAGAAAGCCATTGAAACGGCTCAACGATCGCTCCTTGTCGCCCCTGAAGTCCTCAAAGCGATCGTCACCACCGTCGAACCAGACGGCATCGTTGCCACTATTGAACGGATTCATACCAATTCGATTCATCTCCCTCAACTCGGACTGATGCTGCAAACCATCCAAGATCCGGGCAATTTGGGGACGATGATTCGCACGGCGGCGGCGGCAGGGGCAGATGGACTGTGGCTGAGTCACGACAGCGTAGATCTGGATAATCCGAAGGTGTTGCGATCGTCCGCAGGTCAGTGGTTTCGATTGCCGATGGCGGTGAGTGCGGATTTGAGGACAGAAATTCTCAACTGCAAGGCGGCAGGAATGCAGATTGTGGCCACCGTTCCGACCGCAACGCAGACTTATTGGCAAGTGGATTTTTGTCGGCCCAGCCTGATTTTGTTGGGTAATGAAGGGGCGGGACTGTCTGAAGACTTGAGAGCGCTGGCAGATTGTCAGGTGACGATTCCCTTAAGTCCAGGGGTGGAGTCGTTAAATGTGGCGATCGCCGCCGCCCTACTGTTGTATGAAGCAAAAAGACAGAGCGCCTCTGAAGATTCGACAAATCTGGCTTAAGGAGACGTTTAGAAAGCCTTCAAGGTCAGCAACCGAAGTAAAGGATTCATCGGATTCAGGGGGCGAAAGCTATTTTTCTTCTCTCGCCTGCATAAATTGCTCAATATCTGCTACAGCCTGCTCTAGACTCGCCAGACTCATTTCAGGTTCGCTGTCTTCTTGGTTGGGAGCCGCTTCTTGGGGAGAAACTGGCACAGGTTGCCCATCAACACCTAACGTTTCTTGGAGCTTGTCGAGCGACTCAAAAAAGGCTTCTGTTGCGGCACGTCGCAGTTCTTGCTGATGCGAATCCATAGTGCTTGACTCCAAATTCAAGGATCAAAACGCCGAACGGCTGTGGCTTGAAACCGAGTGCCCGTCAGAAAATCGGGTCGGCAACCTCTCAAAAAATCACTCAGAGAGCGACACTTAACCATCGGCGTAAAGCGGGTTGATCCAGTTTTCACAGATTTCTACCCTCACTAAGATGCCCATTCCCGATCGAATATTCAACCCGCCGAAATCGTATCATAGGCCTCACTCACCAGAGAACAGTTGTCTGATGCGCCCTACACAGATGAGAATAAAGAAGAGAAACTGCACCGGGAGGACGACGTGACGAGCGAATTTGATTATGATTTGGTCATTATTGGCGCAGGCGTTGGGGGGCATGGTGCGGCTCTTCACGCGGTCGATTGTGGGCTAAAGACTGCCATCATCGAAGCAGCAGATATGGGCGGCACCTGTGTTAATCGAGGCTGCATTCCCTCCAAAGCTTTGTTGGCGGCCGCTGGGCGAGTTCGTGAGTTGCGTGATGCACACCATTTGAAGTCATTGGGTATTCAAGTTGGAGATGTGGCGTTTGATCGTCAAGCGATCGCCGATCATGCCAGCGGGATTGTCACCAAGCAGCGAGAAGGCTTAATTGGTAGCTTAAAGCGCATCGGTGTAGACGTAATTCAGGGCTGGGGACGGGTCGCCGGGTCGCAAAAAGTCTCCGTCACGACCGACGCGGGCGAGAAAATTATTCGGGCGAAAGACATTATTCTGGCACCCGGCTCTATCCCGTTTGTGCCGCCGGGAGCGCAGATTGATGGTAAGACCGTCTTCACCAGTGACGATGCGATCAAGCTAGAAAGCCTGCCCCCCTGGATCGCGATCGTCGGCAGCGGCTACATCGGTCTAGAATTTGCAGATGTTTACACGGCTCTAGGTTGTGAAGTGACGATGATCGAAGCGCTGGATCAACTGATGCCAGGGTTTGACCCCGACATTGCCAAGCTGGCCCAACGCATTCTGATCACGCCTCGCGACATTGAAACTAAAGTCGGCATGTTAGCGATGAAGGTGACACCGGGATCGCCCGTCGTGATTGAGCTTGCAGACGCTAAGACCAAAGAGATTGTCGAAGTTTTAGAAGTCGATGCCTGCTTGATCGCCACAGGTCGGATTCCGGTCGCCAAAGACATGGGACTCGAAACCGTCAGCGTCGAACTCGATCGCCGGGGTTACATTCCCGTCAACGATCGTATGGAAGTCCTGTCAGATGGTGAGTCGGTGCCTCATCTGTGGGCGATCGGTGACTCGACGGGCAAAATGATGCTGGCTCATACGGCGGCCGCTCAAGGAGTCGTGGCCATTGAGAACATTTGCGCTCGTCCCCGCGAAATCGACTATCGCAGCATTCCCGCAGCCGCCTTTACCCATCCCGAAATCAGCTTTGTGGGCATGACCGAACCTGCGGCCAAAGAATTGGGCAAGACTGAAGGGTTTGAAGTATCTGCTGTCCGAACTTACTTTAAAGGCAACGCCAAAGCGATCGCGGAAGGAGAATCTGAAGGCATCGCCAAACTAATCTACCGCTCCGACACGGGCGAAGTTTTGGGGGCCCACATTATCGGACTCCACGCCGCAGATTTGATTCAAGAAGCCGCCAACGCGATCGCCAACCGTCAATCTGTCCACTCGCTGGCCTTCCTCGTCCACACCCATCCCACGCTGTCCGAGATTTTAGACGAAGCCTACAAACGGGCGGCAACGCATTGAGGGATGAGGGATGAGGGAAGAGGGAGGAGGGATGAAAAGTAAGTTGTACTGATTTGAGTCGCACCTGATTTGAAAGCCTGACCTGTGTTTTCTCAATCTCACACCTCACATCTCCTCCCTTTTTCCTCCCTCCTCCCTCTTCCCTCTTCCCTCCTCCCTCCTCCCCCATCCCTACTCCCTCCTTCATCCCTTCCCCGAATTGCGTTACGCTACTAATGAGATTCTGCTGGAGGCCCGCCCCTCTTGCAGTCGCGCCATGTCAAGTTTTGCTATTTGTGACTAGCCCAATGGAGATTCGCCGTCGTTCGCCCAATCCTGGGGTGTCTGTGCAGGAATTACGCTATCTGTCTACGATTCCCGGCTCTGAACCGCGTCATATTTTGGAGGAAATCGTCTGGCACAAAGAAGTCGAAGTTGACCAAAAGCGCGATCGGGTGCCTTTGATTGAATTGCAGAAAAAAGTGCTGACGACTCCGGCTCCTCGTGACTTTTTGGCAGCGCTGCAAAACGGCAAAACGACCCCGGCTGTGATTGCAGAGGTAAAAAAGGCCTCTCCAAGTAAGGGGGTGATTCGCGAAGATTTTGACCCAGTGACGATCGCTCAGTCTTACGAAACGGGGGGCGCAACTTGCCTGTCGGTGCTGACGGATCAGAAGTTCTTTCAGGGGAGCTTTGAAAACCTGGCAGCCATTCGCCAAGCAGTGGATCTACCGCTATTGTGTAAAGACTTCATCATTTATCCCTATCAAATGTATTGGGCCCGATCGCAGGGCGCAGATGCCGTTTTGCTGATTGCTGCGATCCTCTCTGACAAAGATTTGCAGTATTTCCTGAAGATTGTCAAAACATTGGGCATGACTGCTCTGATCGAGGTGCATACTCTAGAAGAACTTGATCGCGTTCTGTCGCTAGAGGGCGTGACGATGGTGGGCATCAACAATCGGAATCTCAAAGATTTCTCGGTTGACCTGCACACCACGACTCATTTGCTGTCTGAGCGACGAAGCCAGCTTCTCGATCGGAATATTCTGGTCGTGAGCGAATCGGGACTCCACACCTCCGACGATCTGAGCCTGGTGTCACAAGCAGGTGCTAAAGCTGTCCTGATTGGCGAATCGTTAATCAAGCAGCCTGATCCTGGTCAAGCCCTCGCGCAACTCGTTGGGGCTAGACTTTAGACGAATGAACTTTAGACATTTGAACTTGAGTACATTCATGCGTCTAAAATCCAGGATTCTACATCTGTCTGGTTTTTTCTGCTCAATCTTATTTACCCGCAGTAGGTTAGCGTTACATGGAGCCAATTCCTCTTCCTTCGCACATTCACTACGAATTACTGCTGCAACTCTTAGAGCGTCAGACGATGTTTGCAGTCGGCTACAAAGGGAAACAGCGCGAACAGGTTCAGCAGTTGATCATTACGCTTCGCAAGGCGCTTTCTCAACAGAAACAGCTAGAGTCTGAGTGCGATCGCCTCAAGCTACCGATCGAATATCGCTGGTCACTCAACCGAGTCGAAGCGCCTCCCCTAGAAGCCGCTATCTTGCCACAGGAGCCAAAAGTTTAGAGATTGCCGCAGCCCATCGCAAAACTTAATCGGTTACGGAGGCAGGAAACGGCCAATCCGTGTAAGCTATATCGCAATATTTATGATCGCTCAAGACCCTTTTTGGCTGCGCGGGTAGCTGAATTTTGGGAGCGATTTTTGGGAGGTTCCAGGTGGTCGAGCCGAACTCTTCTCATGGTTCTGAATGGGCGGATCAGGACTCCGTTAGTTTTACAGTGGACACTTCAACGGCGGCAGCGCTAGACCAGCTACAACAGCGACTTCGTAACCAGACGGAACGGATTCAAAATCTAGAGCAAGCGCTGGATCAGTCGATCGCTAATCTTAATGAACTGCGATCGCAGATTACTGACCAGCAGTTTTTAGAGCATCAACTCGCCTCGACCGAAGAAATCGCCAACGTCCAGCAGCAGGCTATCCACCAGCTCAAGCTGCTATTTGCCAAAAAACAAGCCTCATTAGAGCAAGAAATCCACGCCTCTAGAGAGCGAGAACGTCACTATCAAGCCTTATTAGAAGCCGCAGAAGCGTCTCTACAGAGCCAACAGTGCGAGTTAGAGCAGCTACGGGCCCTGTCCGATCGCTCCGAGATCCAGCAGCGTCAGATCGAAGCGTTACAGTCCTCTCTAGAGCAGCAATCTGGTTCAGAGTTAGAAGCGGCTCGATCGCAGATCGCCAGTCTAGAAGCGCAGTTGGGTGACGCACAAAAACAAATCATGCGGCTCTATCGAGAGTTGAGCGATCGTCACACTGCAATCAACGAGCTAGAAGCGCGACTAGAAGGAGATTTTGCCCCAGAAACAATTGCTTCGAGTTACGCGCAAGGGATGGACTCTCCCCCCGTCTCAGAAGTCAGCCTGCCACCCAGAGTCGAAGAACTCGAAGCGCAGATCGCCAAACAGATGGCCAATCAAGTCCTCCTTCAGCAAGCTTGTCAGGAATTGGAAGCCGATCGAGAACTCAGTCAAACGCGCATTGCCGAGCTAGAGCGACAATCTGCCGAAATGCAAGAGCAAATTCTCAGTCAGGCCCAGCAGGCCAGCGAGTATGAGGCCGCCGTACAGCACTGGAAAGATCGCTTTTACAATGCTCAAGAAAAGGTGACGCGGCTCAAAGACGTGTTGGATCAGATTCCCAACCTCCCACCGGAAGTCGCAGACCTCTTTGCCGCCCTTCAAACGATGGAAGCGGGGCGAACCTTCAAAACTGAGCCGTCAAATCCAGACAAAATTGACCTTCCAGACTTTCTCACCCGCCGCCGCATCTACCGCAATCGCACCTAGCTTTGCTTTAACGTGAATTCGGTGAGATTGGGGGCAGAAGCGCAGAACATCGAAGCGAAAAAAGTTGTCGAACTGACGTACCTTTAACGTGAGTTCGATGGACTAAAAAATGGCAGGGGGCAGAGCCGGCAAGCCTTT